>CAMAVV010000013.1 GCA_945861815.1 Thermoflexus hugenholtzii JAD2 | reverse complement strand
CACCATCGACATCACCCCGGATTTCAAGACGAAGATCTGGGGGCTGCGCAACTACCGCTCCCAAGAAGACGCCCAGATGATCGCGAAGATGTTTGAAGAGCGGGAAGTCACTCAGGAGTCCTTCCACCAGGCATTCCCGCCGCTTCCCCCTGGTGTGACGAAGCAGGGTTTCTGGGAGTAGTGCGCCATGCCTAACAAGTTCCGCCTCTACCAAACGTCCTTCGTCGTCTCCGACTTCGACCGCTCCGTCGCCTTCTATAGCAACGTCCTCGGCATGACGGTGAAGCGCATCTCCCGGACCGAAAGCAACGACGCGGGGATCGTCACAGGCTATCCCGGTGCGCAACTGCATATCGCCCAGCTCATGAGCGGCGATCATGAGATCGAACTCATCCAGTATCTGAAGCCTCAAGGAGCAACGCGCCCCCCGGAGAGAAAAGATACCGGGGCGGCCCACATCGCCTTCCACGTCGACGACATCGACGCCGTCTACAAGGAATTGCTAGCGAAAGGCGTAAGCTTCGTCAACCCGCCGCATCACATAAAAAGCGTCAAGGCCTGCTACTTCCTCGACCCCGACGGCATCACCCTTGAGCTCATCCAGCAGATGTAGACCTCTCTCGGAATTACGGCGCAGGCCGCGGCGTAGTCAGGGAAACGCCCCCGTCCACGACGATGGTGTGCCCAGTGACGTATGAGGCAAGGGCCGAGGCCAGGTAGACCGCCGCGCCACCCATATCCTCAGGGGACGCCAAGCGCTTCATCGGGTTCGCCTCTTCCACTGCCTTGAAGTCGCCCTTCGCCATGCGCTCTGTCATCTTCTCCGTGCCCGTCGTCGCCGGGGCGATGGCGTTCACCCTGATGCCGTAGGGCGCAAGCTCCAGCGCCAGGTTCTGCGTCAGGTTGATGATCCCTGCCTTCGCCGCGCCATAGGGCGAGAGGCCCTGCACCGCGCGTATCCCTGCCAGGGAGCTGATGTTGATGATCGAGCCGCCCACGCCCCTGGCGATAAAGGACTTCGCCTCGGCATGGCAGCACCAGTAGGTGGCGCGCAGGTTGTTGTTGATCACGTCTTCGAAGAAGGCGGGCGTTGCATCCAGAAAGGCCGTCGGGCGGTGGCCTGTGAGCCCGCCGACGTTGTTGATGCAGATATCCAGGCGTCCCAGCGCCTTCACCGTCTCCTCAAGCATTTTGGCGATGCTCTCCGGCTTGCGCACGTCAACTTCTACCGCCGCCGACCGGCGCGCCATGCCGTGTATCTCCCGTGCCGTCTTCTCCGCGCCCTTCTTGTCCAGGTCGGCGATGGCGATGTTGCACCCGGCGCGGGCCAGCATCATGGCACAGCCACGGCCTATCCCAGCCGCGCCTCCAGTGACAAGGGCTACCTTGCCCGATAACCCCAACAACGACTGCTCCATCTATCTTTCCCCTGACACATCTGTCCCTCTGGGGACTCCGTGTGTGTCTTCAGGCCGTATCCTCGGCCTTCGGCCCCGCACCGGTGTGGCTAGCTCTATTCTTTCAGTTCATTCTTCTCGAACTGGCCGCCCTTCATGACGGCCTTGATGCGCTTCTTATCTTGAAGGATGGCGATATCTGCCGTCGGATCGCCGTCGATGATGAGCAGGTCGGCGAGTTTCCCTGATTCGATAGTGCCAAGATCCTTGCCCGTGCCCATCAACTCTGCGCCGTTCTTGGTGGCCCAGCGGATCACGTCGAGCGGGGCGACACCGGCGCGTTTCACATATATCTCCAGTTCACGGGCATAGCTGCCATGGGGAAGCGACGCTGTCCCGTAATCGTCGCCGACAACCAGCTTCACCCCGGCGGCGCTCGCCTCGGGAAGCATGGCGCAGGTCTTCTCGAAGTCGCGCTCCACGCTGCGCCACCTGGGGTTCTCCCACTCTCCGCGGCGCTTTGCCTCTTCCATCAGGCGAAAAGGGTAAAAGATGCTCGGCGCGACGAAGGCCTTGTTCTTCAGGATGCCCTCGATGCATTCGCCATCCATGCCGTCGGCATGGTCAAGGACATCCACGCGCGCCTTCAGGCAGGCCAGGATGCCCTTCTTGGAGACCACGTGCCCGCGCACCATCTTGTTGCGCTCATGGGCCGTTTCCGACGCGGCATTCAGTTCATCTTGGCCGATGGCCATCTGCTCGGGGTCCCACGGCAGGCCGTGCCCTCCGGTGATGTAGAGCTTGATGATCTCCGCGCCCCGTTTGATCTCCTCGCGCACGGCCCGTCGGAACTGATCGGGGCCATCGCAGAGAAGGGCGATGCCTTCGAGGCCTACCTTCCACCAGTAAGGCACGTTGTCTACGACTCCCCCTGTGGTGACGACATCGCGGCTGGAGGCGACGATGCGCGGGCCGTGCAACACTCCATCGGCGATGGCTTTTTTGAGGACGGCATCGATACTGTGGATGGTGCCTGCGCCGATGTACGATGTGTAGCCGCACATCAGGAGTTCTTGAACATTTTTGGCGGCAAGCATCGCGGCGTAAGTGGGCGGGTGCTGTAAATCGATGGGACCGCCCCACACACCGGCATTGTGATAGGTGGGATGGAAGTGCGCCATCACCATGCCCGGCATAAGCGACCTACCGTGCATGTCATACACAGTATCGCCCGGGGCACGCTTCACCTGCTTGCCCTTCGGCGCAACCTGAGTGATGCGCTCGCCGTCCACAACGATAGTCGCGTCTTTCTTTGGCGCGTGGTCGCCGTCGATGAGGTTAGCTCGTTCGAAGATGATTCGGCCCATGTGCGTCTCCAGAGGTACGATGGCCCGATTGTAGGAGCCGGAGGGCCAAGGGTCAAGAGAAGAAGGTGCGCCAGCCTCAGCGAGGTGCGGTTTCTTGCGATGCAGGAGGGCCGTCGGCATAATGAGCCTTTCGCGGCGAATAAGGAGGCCTTCCATGTACAAAAAGATGTCGTCCCTGGCGGGAAAGACAGCGATCGTAACTGGCGCGGGCCAGGGGATCGGAAAGGCGATTGCGGAGTGCTACGCGGAGTTCGGCGCAAAGGTCGTCCTGGTGGACATCCAACCAGGCCCGCTCAAGCAGGCAGAGAAGGAGATCGGCAAGGCGGGCGGGAGTGTGCTGGCTCTCCAAAAGGATGTGCGGAAACAGGCAGACGTGGATGCGATCATGGCAGGGGCCGTGAAAAAGTTTGGAAGCATCGATGTCCTGGTGAACAACGTCGGGTGGACCAAGCGGAAGCTGTTCATGGATATGACAGACGCCGAGTGGATAGAGGCCATCGACGTGAACCTGGTGCAGGCGATGCGCTGCACCCGAGGCGCGGCAAAAATCATGATGGAGAAAAAGACCAAAGGCTCCATCATAAACGTCACGACAATCGAAGGCTTTCGCGCCGCGCCGGGCTTTGCCCCTTACGCCGCCGCCAAGGCCGGCCTGACGAACTTCACCAAGACCCTGGCCCTGGAGCTCTCCCCCTGGGGTATCCGCGTCAACGCCATCGCACCTGACGCCACCGTGACGCCCCGCATCCTGGAGATGCGCCCCGATTGGGCGAAGTCCTCCAAGCCTCCTCATATCCCCATGGGACGCCGGGGACAGCCCGAAGACCACGCCGGGGCTGCCCTCTATCTCGCCTCCGATATGTCGTCCTGGGTGACGGGCGAGACGATCCACGTCGGCGGCGGCACCTATGCGGCCTCAGGCTGGCGGCTGACGGCGTCAGGGCACTGGAGCACCGACGGCATCAACGCTCAGGTCTATTCCGGCAAACCCTTTGAACAGGAGAAATCTCTGTAGGGGAGGGCCTAAGGCCATCCCGTTCATAGAGAGGACGGCGAAATGAGGATTGCACATGCCAAATAAAGGAAAGGCAGTCGTCGCAGGCGGAGCGGGCGCGTTGGGACTCTCCATCGCGCGAACCCTTCGCACCCAAGGCTACGAGACCCACGTCACCGCCATCGATGCGAACGAGGAGTCGCGGTTCAAGGCGTCGCCCGATGTGCAAGGCATCACCTGCCATATCGCCAACTTCTCCGACGGCGCGAGCGTCGATGGGCTTTTCCGAAAAGTTGGCGCGCCCCTGGCGGCAATGGTGACGACCATCGGCGGCTTTGCGGCAGGCCCTATCGCCAGCCTTTCGCCGGAGGAAATCGATAGGATGTCCGCCCTCAACGTGAAGACGACGCTCCTTGCGCTGAAAGGTGCCTACCCATACCTCAAGCAGAATCCTGGAGGCGCAGGAGTGGTTGTTGTTGCGGCGCGCCCGGCGGCGCTCGGCGGGCCTGGCATGGCCCTCTACGCGGCAACCAAGGCAGCAGTGGCGAACATCGCGCTATCGGCGGCACAGGAGTGGCTGAACGATGGCATCACCGTCAACGCCATCCTTCCCTCAACGATGGACACGCCAGGCAACCGGAAGTCCATGCCGAACGCCGACTTCTCGAAATGGCCCAAGACGGAAGAGGTGGCTGAGGTCGTTGCTTTTCTCGTCAGCGAAAAGGCGCGAATCATCTCAGGCGCCGCGATACCGGTCTATGGGCGGGCGTAGGGAAGCTATCTCCCCCGCTTAGCCCCGCGCACAACAACCTCGAGTTTCCCCGTGGCAGGGTCGAACATCAGCCCGTGGACAGGGACGCTCTTCGGGATGAGCGGGTTTTGGCGAATGATCTTCGTCACGCGGCGCAGGTTGCCGTAGACATCTTTGAACGTCCCCAGCCACTCCGAGAGGCTTGGCTGGAGTTCGGTGATCGCTCGCTGCGAGACGCCGCTTGCCCGCATCTTTCGCTCAAGCTTCTTCTCGTCGATCTGCCCCATGCCGCAATCGAGGTGGCCGATGACGAAGATCTCCTCGCAGCCCAAGGCGTGAACGGCAACAACAAGGCTGCGGATGACGCCGCCTCTCGGGTCGATAACTGTCGTGCCGGCATTTTTGATGATCTTCGCATCGCCGCGCTTAACGCCCATCGCAGGCTCGAGGAAGTCCACGAGTCGTGTATCCATGCACGTGAAGATGGCGATCTTTTTTGCCGGAGACCGCCCGAACGGCTTGGTGCGCTCCTCCACAAACCCGGCGTTGTGCGCAAGGACTTCATCGAGAACGGGCATGGACAACTCCCGAAAAAGAAAGGATGGGATCGGACAAATACGATAGCACAGAGAGAGACAAGATTCGTGGGGGCATATCTAAGATAGCTTTGCCCTAAATGTAAACACTGACGTTAAGAGCCCCCTCTTACCCCCTCTCCTCGAAGATTCCGGTCTGCCGGAACAGATGGGAGAGGAACTCGAGCGCAGCCCGAGAGGAGAGGGTGATGGTTCCCGTGTCCTCCCAGGGACAGTACGACTTTTGAAGCAAAGCCGCCAAAGGTCGGCCCTACGAGAGCTTGATGCGGCGCAGCCTCAGCGAATTCGTCACCACGCTCACCGAACTGAGCGCCATCGCAGCAGCAGCCAGGACCGGATTGAGAAATCCCTTGTCGCCGAAGGCGAAGTCCAGGCTATCTGGAACGCCGCCGGCGGCGTTGAAGACCGGGTAGAGGATGCCTGCGGCGACGGGAATCAGCGCGACGTTGTAGGCAAAGGCCCAGAAAAGATTCTGCCTGATGGTGCGCATGGTCGCCTTGCTCAGCGCTATCGCCCGGGGCACGCCGCGCACGTCGCCGCTCATCAGCGTCACGCCCGCCGTCTCCATTGCCACGTCCGTCCCCGTGCCGATGGCGATGCCCACGTCCGCCTGGGCGAGCGCAGGCGCGTCATTGATGCCGTCGCCCACCATCGCCACGCGCTTCCCTTCGGCCTGCAGGCGCTTCACCTCATCCGCCTTGTGCTCAGGCAGCACTTGGGCCAGCACGCGGTCGATGCCCAATTCCCACGCTATTGCCTTCGCCGTCCCTTCGTTGTCCCCCGTCACCATGACCACCTCCAAGCCAAGTCGCTTCATCTCCGCGACGGCCTCCTTCGCCTCGGGGCGGAGCGTGTCGGCAATAGCGATGATGCCTCGCACCTTGCCATCTACCGCCACATAGACAGGCGTCTTCCCCTGGCTTGCGAGAAGCGCCGCCCGGTCGTCTAGGCCATCCACGTGCAACGCCCATTCAGCCATGAACATCGCGTTGCCTATCATGACGGCCTTCCCATCGACGACTGCCTTCACACCCAGGCCGGATTCAGTCGCGAACTCTTGCGGCTCCTTGAGGGCAAGGCCCAACTCCTGTGCGCGCTGAACGACTGCGAGGGCAAGCGGATGTTCCGAGCGTCGCTCAGCAGACGCGGCAATGGTGAGCAAATCGTGCTCGCCGATGTCCTGTGCGACAACGTCCGTGACCCGAGGCTTGCCCAGGGTCAGCGTCCCCGTTTTATCCAGCATCACGGCGTTAACCTTATGCGCCATCTCCAGCGCCTCGGCGTTGCGGATGAGAATGCCGTTCTCCGCGCCGCGCCCGGTGCCGACCATGATCGCCGTCGGCGTGGCAAGGCCAAGTGCGCAGGGGCAGGCGATGACAAGAACGGAGATGAAGGTGAGGAGCGCATACGTCAACGCAGGCGAAGGGCCAACGATAAGCCAGAGGAGAAATACCAGAGCGGCGACGGCGATAACGGCAGGAACAAAGATACTCGCTATCTGGTCCGCGAGGCGCTGGATAGGCGCTTTGGAGCCTTGCGCCTCCTGAACCAAGGCGACGATGCGCGCCAGCGCAGTGCCTTTGCCGACTTGCGTCGCGCGAAAGGTAAAGCTCCCCGTCGTATTGATCGTCGCGGCAAAGACCTTTGACCCTTGTGCCTTGCTCACAGGCAGGCTTTCCCCGGTGAGCATCGACTCGTCGATAGCCGAGCGGCCTTCGACGACCACGCCATCCACAGGGACCCGCTGGCCCGGCTTCACGATAAGAACGTCACCGATTTTGACGGCGTTGATGAGCGTCTCAACCTCGTTGCCGTCAGTCAGAACGATGGCCGTCTTCGACCGCATCCCCATGAGGCGTTTGATGGCAGAAGATGTCCGGCTCCGGGCCGTCGCCTCCAGATACCGGCCAAGCAAGATGAGGGCGATGATGACGATAGCCGTGTCGTAATAGACGTCGGCCATCAGGCCGCCGCGCTCGAAGAAGCCGGGGGAGAAGGTGGCCACGACGCTGTAGGCATATGCGGCAGCTGTCCCCACGGCGATAAGTGTGCTCATGTTCGCCGTGCGGTGCCGCGCCGCAGACCACGCGCCTGTGTAGAACTGCCAGCCGGCCCAGAACTGGACGGGCGTGCTGACGGCGAAAAGGACGATGAAGCGGCTCTTGTCGCTGAGGTCCTTCAGCCCAGGGATAACATTGAACGAGGCGAGCATGACGAACGCGCCGACGACGGCGCTGATGGCGAAGCGACGCCAAAGGGCGCGCACCTCCCGGGCCTTGCGAAGGGCGTCTGCGTCATCGCCCTCCTTGGATTCGGGTAAGAGCTTGTAGCCTGCCTCGTCCACAGCGGCAACCAGTCCCTCGAACGTGACGGCAGCAGGGTCGTACTCGACGGTCGCCTTCTCGGTGGCAAGGTTGACAGAGGCCTTCGCCACGCCAGGCGTCTCGCCCAGCGCCCGCTCCACGTGGCTCACGCACGAGGCGCACGTCATCCCCTCAACAGCGAACTCTTTTTTCATCGTTGCGTTCATGTGGCTAGGCGACCTTGCGGTGCGAGTCCGATTCCATCCCCTCGTCCCTCTCTCGTCGTCCCTCTCCCAGTCCTTCCGTGGAAGGACGCCCAGGAGAGGGATATATAGGTCGAGGTCCGCCGAGATCCCGTGTGTTGCACCGGGAGAGAGGTCTCTTCTTCCCTCGTTCCTTCACCCGTTCTTGTTCCTCTCCTTGTGGGAGAGGACGGCACGGACGTGCCAGGAGAGGGTGATTGTCTGCGCTCATAGAGCAGCCTCCCCTACGCCGCCGTCTTCAGCGTATATCCAGCCTTCTTCACCGCCTGCGCCATAGCCTCTTCCGTGGCGACGGCAGGGTCGTAGGAGACCTTCGCCCTATTGCCCATAAGGTCAACCGCGACGGCTTTGACACCGGCAACGCCGCGTATCGCCTTATCGACGTGCCGCACGCAGTTGCCGCAGGTCATCCCTTCGACGGGAATCTCTTTTTCGATGATGTTGTCAGACATGAGAGTTACCCCACCTTTACGGCAATGCCTCTGAATGAGACCTCGAGCCTCACCCCAACCAGGAGCGTTAGTCATAGCATGCGACTCCGTTTGCGAAGGGTCAAGCGCGCTCCCTATAATGCCCCCGTACATCAAGAGACCAGACGGAGACTACACATGCCTGACGCATCTTTCGACGCCAACGCCGCCGTGAAAAAGGCGGCTGACGCGGTTCAGAAGACGGCCGACGCCCTGCACGAACAGCTTGTAGAGATGGCGGAGGCCCTTGACCCCTTCCCCTACTTCCTTGGCAGTCTCGAGGTGCGCGCCGTCGAGGCCGAGCCTGGCGGCGTCGAGCGCTCCGACCGCGGCTGCATCGTCGTCTGCCAAGACGGCGAACTCTACGAGTTCACGATGAAGATGCAGTCGGAGGATGCGGGGGCGGACCTGAGCATGAGCCGCGACGACTCGGTGAAGCGCATCGAGCTATCGCCCCAGGACTACATCCCCTACGCCTACAATGCGATCAAGGAGCTAGGCAAGCTTATCGAGGATCAGCGAGCGCGCGGGAAGAAGTATCGGTTCTGACCGTTCGCCCCTACTCGCCTGTGTTATTTGCGCGGCTTCATCTTGTCCATGCGCGTGAAGTCGTGGAGGGCGTCCACCCAGCGAACGGTGCCTGTGCGGGAGCGCATGACGATGGAATGGGTCTCGGCGCCGCCAGTGAAGTATCGCACTCCCTTGAGCATATCGCCGCCGGTGACGCCTGTGGCCGCGAAGTAGACATCGTCGCCGCCGCACAGCTCCTCGGTTGAGTAAACCTTGCTCAAGTCGACGCCCGCCGCTATCGCCTTCTGCCTCTCCTTGTCGTCCTTCGGCCACAGCTTCCCTTGAATCTCGCCGCCCACGCATCGTATGGCGGCGGCTGCAACGACAGCCTCAGGCGTCCCGCCGATCCCCATGAGCACGTCGATGGGACTGCCCGGCGTCGCGGCGTGAATGGCGGCGGCGATATCGCCGTCCGAGATGAGACGGACCCGCGCGCCGGCGGCACGGATGTCGGCGATAAGCTTATCGTGGCGAGGGCGGTCGAGGACGATAACGATAATCTCCTGGACAGGCTTCTTCTTCGCCTTGGCGATATTCTTCAGGTTTTCGGCGACCGAGGCGTTGATGTCGATCGCCCCCCGGGCATCCTTGTTGACGGCGAGCTTGTCCATATAGACCACTTCCCTGGGCACGCGCATCGTCCCGCGCAGTGAGACGGCGATAGCCGCGATAGCCCCCGGGAGACCCTTCGACGTCAGGGTTGTGCCGTCGATGGGATCGACAGCGATGTCGACTTTGGGATATTCCGCCGCCCCGAGTTTTTCGCCGATATAGAGCATCGGCGCTTCGTCTTTCTCGCCTTCCCCTATCACCACGATTCCTTCCATCTGAATCGTGGAGAGGGTGGAGCGCATGGCGTCCACTGCCGCCTGGTCCACCATGTTCTTATCGCCCATGCCCATGTAGCGCCCGGCGGCAAGGGCCGCTGCCTCTGTGACGCGGACAAGATCTATCCCGAAATGCTGGTCGATCCGGGCGTTGGTTGCAGGCGGTGTCATCGTTTTCTCCCTGGCGGAGGATGGGCGGAGAGCATTCGCGAGAACGGAACACGCAAGAGAATCATCGCGCATCTGCAAGAGTTCTTCGCAAACGCCGCGCGCCTATTATAATGGGGTGCCCAAGCCAGCGTGACGCCTTGATAGGAGGAGCGATGATCTCATCAGAACTGAACACGATTGCCCGAGCGATGGTTGCTCAAGGCAAAGGTATCCTTGCCGCCGATGAAAGCACCGGGACGATTGAGAAGCGCCTGAAAAGCGTCGGCGCGCCGAACACGGAAGACAACCGCCGCGCCTGGCGGCAATTGCTCTTCACCACCCCTGGCGTTGGCAAGTATGTCAGCGGCGTCATCCTCTACGACGAGACCCTGCGGCAGAAATCAACCGACGGCCTTCCCATGGTGGATGTCCTCACCAAGCAGGGCATCATCCCCGGCATCAAGGTGGACAAGGGGACGAAACCCCTGGCAGGCGCCCCCGACGAGCTCATCACCGAAGGCCTCGATGGATTGAAAGAGCGGCTTGTGGAATATCGCCAGCTCGGGGCGAGGTTCGCCAAGTGGCGCGCCGTCATCACCATCGGCAGCGGCATCCCCACGCGCTACTGCATCGAGGCGAACGCCCACGCCCTGGCGCGCTACGCGAAGCTGAGCCAGGACGCCGGCCTTGTGCCCATGGTGGAGCCGGAAGTCCTCATGGACGGCGACCACGACATCGCCAAGTGCGAGCACGTCACCGAAGCGACGCTCCATGCCGTCTTCAACCATCTCTACGACCAGCGCGTTGTGCTGGAAGAGATGATCCTCAAGCCGAACATGGTCCTCTCCGGCAACAAAGCGGCGAACCGCGCGCCTGCGAAAGAAGTGGCGGAGCGAACGATGCAATGCTTCAAGCGCACCGTCCCCGCCGCTGTGCCCGGCATCGCCTTCCTCTCGGGAGGCCAAGGCGACGACGAGGCGACGGTGAACCTGGACGCCATCAACCGCCTGCCGGACAAAGGCCCTTGGCAGCTAACCTATAGCTACGGTCGCGGCCTCCAGGCGACACCCCTCAAAGCGTGGGCCGGCCAAGCGGCCAACGTGAAAAAGGCACAGGATGTCTTCACCCACCGGGCCAAGCTCACCAGCGCAGCGCGACAAGGCATGTATTCGCCGGAGATGGAAAAGGCGACGGTCTAACCAAAGGGAGAGGTCTCCCCCCTACTTCCAATTCCTCACGGCCCGCGTCACAACAAGCATCGTCACCACGCCAAAGGCCACCCAAAAAACAGGATGGACGTACAGGGCCAGCAGCGCGGCGCCCCAACAGATCCCAAGAGAGAGCCAGAACTCGATCCGTTTGCGTAAGGCGCTCATTCCAGAATGATCTCGCCGCTCTTGCCGCCGCTCTTGCGCACCAGGCGCACAGCCTCCAGCCGCATGCGGCGATCGACGGCCTTGCACATATCGTAAATCGTGAGCCCTGCGATGGAGACGGCGGTCATCGCCTCCATCTCCACGCCCGTCTTGCCCGTCGTCTTCACCGTCGCCGTGATCTCCACAGCATCCGGCTCCGCAACCTGTAGCTCGACTGCGATGCTGGTGAGCGGCAAGGGATGGCAGAGCGGGATAAGCTCGTGGGTCTTCTTCGCAGCCATGATCCCAGCCAGGCGCGCCACCGAGAGAACGTCACCCTTGGCGACTTCGCCTTTCTTGATAAGGGCGAGGGTCCCTGACTCCATGACAACTCGCCCCTTCGCGATAGCGATGCGCTCGGTATCGGCCTTGTGGGAGACGTCCACCATCGTCGCTTTGCCTGAGTCGTCGATGTGGGAAAGCTTCGCTTTCCTCATGGTGTCACGACCCTGCGGCCTTGCTCGCCAATCGGTCTGCCTCTTCCTGTATCGGGTGTCCATTGTGGCCCTTCACCCATTCAAAGCGCACCGAGCGCTTCATCACCAGGCGGTCAAGCTTCGCCCAGAGGTCGTTGTTGGCGCGTCGCTTCCACCCCTGCATCATCGTGTTCACAACATACAGGCTATCGCTAAAGACTTTAATCTCGGACCCGGCAGGCGTCCGCTCCAAGCCCTCGATGGCCGCCGTGACTTCCATACGCTGGTTCGTCGTATCTGGAACAGGCCCGCCGAAGTAGGGATGCCTGTTCCCTGCCTCGTCGATGACAAGAGCCGCCCAGCCTCCAGGGCCGGGGTTCCCTTTGCACGCGCCGTCTGTGTACACCTGAATCATAACGATATTGTAGCGAGATTCTTCGGGCAGGGACGAACCCTAACCCTTCGCTCCGACGATCCGCTCCAGTATCCTGAGCGCCTTCGCCGCTGCCTTCCCCCGGTGGCTGATCGCATTCTTCTCCTCCATCGTCATCTCAGCCATGTGCCGCGACATCCCATCGACGATAAAGATCGGGTCATAGCCGAAGCCGGTTCGTCCCACCGATTCCCGGGCGATGCGTCCTTCGCACGTGCCCTCTGCCGTCTGCACCGGGACGCCGGGGCCGGCGATGGCGATGACACATCGGAAGCGGGCCTGGCGCTTGCCCTCTGGAACGCTGGCCATGTTCTTCAGCAACAACTCGTTACGCTCGATGTCCGAGGCGTGTTCGCCGGCATAGCGCGCCGATTTCACCCCAGGCTCGCCGTTGAGCGCATCGACCTCCAGGCCGGAGTCGTCGGCCAGGGTCAGCGATCCGGTGAGGCGCGAGTATTCGGTAGCTTTCAAAATAGCGTTGTCGGGGATAGTCGTGGCAGTCTCTTCGACGGGCGTTGTAACCCCAGCCTCTTGAAGCGTGATTATGTCGACTGGCAGGCTGGCGAGGAGCGTTCGGTATTCGCGAAGCTTGCCCTGGTTGTTGGTGGCAAGGAGGAGTTTAGGGCGGGTAGGAGAATGCATATTGGAATATATTCTAAAATATCGGCCCGTGGAAAGAATCTTTCTTTCTCTTCTCTCCCCCGGTGGGAGAGAATAAAAGAGAGGGGGAACTTCCTTGCGACTCTCAGGGTTGCGAAGGCAGCGCTAGCCGCCTATCTGGTACATCTCGATCTTCTTCCCCGCTGGCCTATCCAGTGAGGCGCGAATCTCGGAGTAGCGGTCTTCTCGGCTCTTCCACACGCCGCTCACCATCTTCTCGATATCGGCGTCTGCCGCGCCGCTGCGAAGAGGCTCGCGAAGGTCCTTCCCCTTCGTGCCGAAGAGGCATGTGAAGAGTTCGCCCTGGGGCGAGAGCCGCGCGCGGGTGCAGGTGGCGCAGAATGGCTGTGTCACGGAGGAGATGACACCAAGCTCGCCGCTGCCATCTTTGTAGCGCCATCGCTCAGCGACTTCGCCCAAATAGTTCGCCTCCACCGGTTCCACGGGCCACACGGCGTTGATCCTGGCAATCACTTCGCTCGATGGGACGACGAACTCAGGCTTCCAACCATTGATATTGCCGACGTCCATAAACTCAATGAAGCGCACGATGTGGCCTGTGCCTTTGAAGTGGCGCGCCAGGTCCACGACGGTCTGGTCGTTGACGCCGCGCTGGACGACGGCGTCGATCTTGATGGGGCGCAGGCCTGCGGCATCGGCAGCGGCGATCCCCTCGAGGACACGCTTCACGCCATAGCCCCGCCCGTTCATCTTGCCGAAAATCTCGTCGTCGAGGGTGTCAAGGCTCACCGTGATGCGCCTGAGGCCAGCCCCTTTGAGAGCCTGCGCCTTCTCAGCGAGGAGATAGCCGTTCGTCGTCATCGCCAGGTCTTCTACGCCCTCGATCTTCGCGAGAAGCGCCACCAACTCTTCGACGTTTGAGCGCACCAGAGGCTCGCCCCCAGTGAGGCGGATTTTTTTGACGCCGAGCTTCACAAAGATGCGCGCCAACCGGGCGATCTCCTCATAGGAAAGGACAGCCGACTTGGGGAGGAAGTGATACCGCTCGCCGTATATCTCGGCGGGCATGCAATAGGTGCAGCGGAAGTTGCAGCGGTCAGTCACCGAGATGCGCAGGTCGTGCAGGGGCCTGCGCATGCGGTCGACGACGGCGCCGCCGGCGGGAAGCGGAAGGGATGGCGTTAACTGAGAGGTGGAAGGGGACATAGAGAAATGGTAGATGGGCAGCCAGCCGTTGTCCAGATGCCCGGTGCCCGGTCATCTCTCCTTGTTGCATTCGCTCTCCTCTATCTTAGCTAATAGCACTTGACAATTATAGGCTATACTGGAGTTGTAGATAGGTCTAGGTGTGCCGGCTGCCCTAGGCTAGCAAGGAAGCAGCCGGCCCATTCGAAAACGGCGCAGGCAAAGGAGGATCGATCCATAGGGCGGGCTGCACACCCGCACGTTCATCTCGCGCCCAGCGGGTCACGTGATGAACTCGGATGCAAATCCGAAATGTAGGGGCGCGAGGCGCGCGCCCTCTGCATAATACCCGTAGGCTCACATGCGAGATTGGCAGGCTGACGTTAGTCGCCGAGCGAACCGTGGGCTACTCGTCCTCCGGGACGAACTGCGCAGTGCGCCTTTGGCGCACGCTACATTCTCGCACCACCACCTGTAAAGTCCTTTCGCGAAAGGACCGCCGTCAGACCCTCTACATTGTCCAAACAACTTCTCAATTGCGCCTCTCCCTCGATGGGAGAGGAATGAAAGGTGAGGGTGAAACTAGATCCATCTGGCCTAGGTTAGGCGTAGGCGTGAACGTTCTTCTTTTGAGCGGCCTGGGACTTCTTCGCAGGCCCGCCAAAGGGAAGATGCTCGCCCCACGCCTCGCGAAGGACATCGGATATCTCACCGAGGGTGGCATACGCCCGCACGGCGTCCAGCATGTACGGCATCAGGTTATCGCTGCCTTGGGCGGCTGTGCTCAGGGCGGCCAGGCGCTGTTGCACCAGGCGCTTGTCCCGGCTGGCGCGGGTCTTTCGCAGGCGGCCGATCTGCTTCTTCTCGCCCTCGGCATCCATGACTAGAAGGGGGATCTTTTGCCGCTCGTCCGTCACATAGTCGTTGACGCCGACGATGATGCGCTGTTTCTTCTCCACTTCCCGCTGATAGCGATACGCTGCGTCGGCGATCTCCCGGTGGATGAAGCCGTTCTCGATCGCCGCGATAAGGCCGCCAAGGCGGTCGATCTCTTTGAAGTAGTCGTAGGCCTGCCTCTCCAGTTCGTCGGTGAGATTCTCGACGAAATAGCTGCCGCCCAAGGGGTCGATGGTGTTGGTGACGCCGGACTCGTGGGCGATGATCTGCTGTGTGCGCAGGGCGATGGTGACGGCCTTCTCGGAGGGAAGGGCCAGGGCCTCATCGAGGGAGTTGGTGTGCAGCGATTGCGTCCCGCCAAGGACGGCAGCGAGAGCTTGCAGCGCAACGCGCGTCACGTTGTTCTCCGGCTGCTGCGATGTGAGGGAACAGCCCGCCGTTTGTGTGTGGAAACGCAGCCAGAGGGAACGCTCGCTCTTCGCGCCGTACTTGTGCTTCATCTCGCGCGCCCAGATGCGCCGCGCCGCGCGATACTTCGCGATCTCTTCAAAGAAGTCGCTATGGGCGTTGAAGAAGAAGCTGAGGCGAGGAGCGAAGTCGTCGACATCCATGCCGCGTTTGATGCAGGCCTCAACGTAGGCAAAGCCATCGGCCAGGGTAAAGGCCAGCTCCTGGGCGGCTGTGGAGCCTGCCTCGCGGATGTGGTAGCCGCTGATGCTGATGGGGTTCCACTGTGGCACGTGCTTGGAGGCATACTCGACGGTGTCCACGACGAGCCGCAGGGACTGCTCTGGCGGATAGATGAACTCGTTCTGAGCCGTGTATTCCTTGAGGATGTCGTTCTGAATGGTGCCGCGCAGCTTATCGAAGGGGACGCCCTGCTTCTCGGCGGCGACGAGGTACATGGCCCAGATGATGGCAGCAGGGCCGTTGATCGTCATCGAAGTGCTGACTTCCCCCAGGGGAATGCCGCCAAAGAGTATCTCCATATCGGCAAGGGAGGAGACGGCGACGCCGCATCTGCCGAACTCGCCGCGCGAGAGGTCGTGGTCGGTGTCGTAGCCCATGAGGGTAGGCATATCGAAGGCGACGGAGAGGCCCGTCTGGCCGTTGACAAGGAGATATTTGTAGCGGGCGTTGGTCTCTTCAGCAGTGCCGAACCCAGAAAAGAGGCGCATCGTCCATATCTTGCCGCGATAGCCTGTGGGGTGGATGCCGCGAAGGTATGGATACTCCCCTGGGAGGCCTTCGTGTTCGTCGAAGTCGCGCTCGCCTATATCGGAGGCGGTGTAGAGGCGCTTCACGGGGACGCCCGAGATGGTGGTAAAGAGCTCGGGGCGCTCTTGGCCCTTGGCGGTGCGCTTGCCCGATTCCGCTTCACGAAGCAGCAGTTTTTTCAACCAAGCCTTGTTGAACAACCGGCGCTCCTTCAGCGGCGCTGAAACCTGGGTCTCCAGGGCAGAGCTAGTCTAGCAACGGCTTCCCAGGGGTGTCAATGGAGCCTT
>CAMAVV010000012.1 GCA_945861815.1 Thermoflexus hugenholtzii JAD2 | reverse complement strand
GTCCCATGCTCACCACTTCGCGCCAAAGGGCCGTCTGTGAACCATCCTCTTCAACGAGCAAAGGCTTCCCGTCACCTTCGGCAATCGTCCTGTGAACAATGGTCTTCTGCCTCTCGATTACGGCTGCGCCTCCGCCGAACTCGATCGCTAAGAAATAGTCGCGGTCGCCGATGCTGGGCAGCCCCGCCCGTGGGGCAGCCAGGCGATAGGCGATGCCGTTCAAGAGGTCGAGCGAAACCGGGCGGAGGGCGCTTTGCATGATCGCCGAAGCGCAGGCAAGCGCAGGTTCCAGTTGCGTGAATGCGCCCAGCACAGTGGCCTTTGCCTTCGGAAGCGGCGCTAACTTGAACGTCGCCTCCGTTATAACACCCAGCGTCCCAAGCGCGCCGATGAAGAGCTTGCAGAGGTCGTATCCCGCGACGTTTTTCACAACCTTGCCGCCGCCTTTGATCCGCACACCACGCGCGTCAATGACCTTTATGCCGATGAGTTTATCCCTGGCCGAGCCATAGCCGAGCCGTCGCGGCCCCGAGGCATTTGTGGAAAGGACCCCGCCGATCGTCGCGCGGTCGGCGTGGGGCACATCGAGGGCAAGGGTTTGTCCGTGTTCGCCGAGCCTCCGATTCAACGCCTCGAGCGTCACCCCCGCCTCAACAGTCACGGTGAGATCGGTCGGCTCATGCTCCAGGATGCGATTCATCCGGCGCATGCCGAGCAAAACATCGACACGTTCTGGCGGGTTGCCCAGAGACATCATCGTGCCGCCGCCGCGCGCCGTGATCGCGAGCCTTTGTTCGGCGGCAATCTTCACCACTTGCGCCACCTGCGCCGCATCGCCAGGGAAAAGCACAACCCTGGGCACAGCGCCATCCACAGCGAATGAACTCAGATCGCCGCCCGAGACGACGTTCGGCGCGCCAACGATAGCGGCCAGCGTCTGTTCGATCGTTGCGGTGCTCATGGCGTTGACTACAGCACCGCGTCCGGGCCCATGGCGGCGCGCATCGGGTGGCGGCTCGCCTCGCCGCAGCCCCGGCCCGTTGGCAGCACTTTGCACGGGTTGAAGTTCTCCGTTGTGAAAAAGGCCGCCTTCACCTTTTCCATCGCCGCCATATCATCGGCGGAAAAGATGAGCGGCATGAAGTCTTTCTTTTCCAGGCCAACGCCGTGCTCGCCAGTAATGGTCCCGCCGACTGCGACGCAGACCTGCATGATTTCCTCCCCGGCCTTCAGCACGCGTTCGCTCTCGCCCGCCACGCGCTCATCAAAGAGCACGTTGGGGTGCAGGTTGCCGTCGCCAGCGTGGAAGACATTGGCGACGCGGAAGTTGTATCGCTCGCAAATCTCAAGGACACGCCTCAACACCTCAGGCAGCTTGGAGCGCGGCACCACGCCATCCAAGATGTAATAGTTCGGCGCGAGGCGTCCAAGCGCTCCCAGCGCGCCCTTCCGTCCCGCCCACAATCGTTCTCTGTCCTCAGGCTTTTCCGCCGAGCGTATCTCTCGCGGGCCAAGCCCTTTGCATAGCTCTTCAACCGCTCGCGCCTCCGCCTCTACCGATTCGCGCAGGCCGTCCACTTCGATGAGCAGCACCGCGCCTGCGTCCGGAGGATAGTCTGCGCCGTCCACCGCCTGGCTCACCGCGCTCATCGTGACCTTGTCGATCATCTCCAAGGCAGCTGGGATGATGCCGCCGCCGATGATGGCAGAGACAGCGAGGCTCGCCTGGTTCACATCATCGAAGATAGCCAACAGCGTGCGCACCGCCTCTGGATCTTTCATCAGGCGCACGAGGATCTTCGTCGCGATCCCCATCGTGCCCTCAGAGCCGACAAAGAGCCCGGTAAGATCATAGCCAAGCCTATCTTGCGTTTGCCCGCCGAGCCAGACAACCTCGCCGTTGGGCAGCACGACCTCCAGGCCCAAGATGTGATTCGTCGTCACGCCATAGGCCAGGCAGTGAGGCCCGCCGGAGTTTTCGGCCACGTTGCCGCCGATGGTACAGGTGCGCTGACTCGATGGATCGGGGACGTAGTGCAACCCGTGCTTCGCCGTCTGCTGGCTCAGGTGCAGATTCACGACCCCTGGTTCGACCAGAGCGGTGCGCCCGACTGGGTCGATCTCCAGAATCTTGTTCATGCGCGTTAGGCTGATGAGCAGCCCGCCCTTGACTGCGACTGCGCCGCCGCTCAGTCCCGTGCCCGCGCCCCTGGGGAGAACCGGCACGCGGTGCGCGTTCGCGAGCTTCACCAAGGCCGCCACCTGCTCCGTCGTTTTGGGAAAAACCACGACGTTCGGCGCGCCTTTGCCGATGGAGCCGTCGGCCTCGAAGACAAGAACGTCCTCGGGCTTGGACAGGACCGCCGCCTCGCCAACGATGGCAGCCGACTCATGCGCGAGGGCGTTGGCGTGTGCGAGCTTTGGCATCGCGTCTCTCCTCCGTGAAAGCGCGATGATTATACATCGCTGACCTGATATACTCCGGCGTCATGAACGTCTTGTGCGCCCCGCAGGCATTCAAGGGCACACTCCCTGCCCTCGCGGCTGCGCAGGCGATGGCCGATGGCGTGCGGCAAGCTCTTCCTCAGGCCACGGTTGTCGTTGCGCCGATGGCTGACGGCGGCGATGACACTCTCGACGTTCTGGTCACCGCCACCAAGGGACGGTTATTCACTGCCCAAGTGCAGGATGCTCTTGGGCGCGCCATCACCGCTCGCTGGGGCGTTCTTGGCGATGGGCAAACCGCCATCGTCGAGATGGCCCAGGCCTCCGGCATCCGCCTACTGAAACAGCATGAGCTTGACCCCCTTGGCACAACCACCTTCGGCACAGGCCAACTGATACATGCTGCTATAAATGAAAGCTACCGAAAAATCCTCGTCGGTATCGGCGGCAGCGCGACGGTGGATGCAGGCACAGGGGCAGTCTCGGCCCTTGGCATGAGATTTCTTGACTCCTCAGGCCAGCCATTGCCTCCTAGCGGCGCGGCGCTGGCGCGGCTCCACCGCATCGACCTCTCCGGCCTTGACCCTCGCATCCGCCAAACCGAAATCAGCGTCGCCTGCGACGTCGATATCCCCCTCTGCGGGCCTCGCGGCGCGTGGACCTTTGCCCCGCAGAAAGGCGCAACGCCTCAGGTGGCAAAGGCGCTCGCCGCGGCCATGGAGCATTTCGGCGCAGTCGTCGCCTCCCAGCTCGGCGTCGAGCTCCGCAGTATGCCCCTCGCAGGACCTGCCGGAGGCCTCGCCGGAGGACTCCACGCCTTCTGTGGCGCCAAGCTTTTGCGCGGCTCGAATCTCGTCTTGGAAATCACCGGGCTCAAGCGGCTCATCGCTGAAGCCGACTTGGTCATCACAGGCGAAGGCATGTTCGATAGGACGACGCTCTCGGGCAAAGGCCCCGGAGAAGTTGCGGCATGGGCAAAGCGCCACAGCGTTCCGGTCATCATCGTCGCCGGACAAATTGGAACTGACCTCCCCGGCCTGGCAACCCTCGGCATCGTCGGCGCGGAGTCGCTGCTAGCCCATACCGCTTCCTTGGAAAAGGCAAAGGCAGATGCCGCGGCAGTGATTACTAAGGCAACGTTAGCGGCGTTAACAAAGCGTTATCACAGCGGCTCGCCGGGGTCGCGCCCTTCCCAGGTATAATGTGCGCGGAGCACAGCCATGCCCTCTCCGGCAGTTCTCGTCGTCGAGGATGAAGAGACCATCGCCCGAGCCGTTGCGTATTCCCTCGAACGCGAAGGCTATACCACGTTCACCGCAAAAGACGGCGCTGAAGGGCTGGCCTTGGCGAAGCAACATACCCCCGACCTCGTTATCCTTGACCTCATGCTGCCCAAGATTGATGGCCTCGAGGTCTGCCGCACCCTGCGCCGCGAGACCTCGCTCCCCATCCTCATGCTGACGGCGAAGGCGGAGGAGGTCGATAAGATCGTCGGCCTGGAGCTTGGGGCCGACGACTATATGACCAAGCCCTTCAGCATGCGCGAGTTGATGGCTCGTGTGAAAGCCCTCCTCCGGCGCGTCGAGATGGACAGGCGGGCAGCGAAAGTCTCTCCCGGAGCTGAGCCCTTGCGCAGCAATGGCCTCAGCCTCGATCCGTCCACACGCCAGGTAAAAGTGCAGGAAAAGTCCGTCGCGCTGCGTCCTAAAGAGTTCGACCTGCTGGCCTTTCTTATGCGCAATAAGGCCATCGTTTTCACCCGCGATTCCCTTCTCGAGCAGGTGTGGGGATATGAATACGCCGGCGACTCGCGAACGGTGGACGTGCACATGCGCTGGCTTCGAGAGAAAATAGAGGAGTCGCCGAGCGAGCCGAAGCGCCTTCTGACGGTGCGTGGCGTCGGCTACAAGTTCGAGGGGTGATATGCTCCGCAGCCTCCGCGCCCGATTAGTGCTTCTCGTCCTTGTGCCTCTTGTTGTCACCCTCATCGTTCTCGGCATCGCGCTCGGGTCGCGGGCGCGCGGCAATGCAGAAAGCGCTCTTGAGGAGAGGCTGACGGCTGAGGCCCAAGGCGTGGCCGGTGTCGCGCGCCTGGTCGTCAGCGACCCCTCTCGCCAGGGCCGGCTGGCTGCTGCAACGGCCGCGATCCTCCATCCTACGAGCGATGCCGTCATCTTTCGCGCCGACGATACGGTGGTCTTTGCATCGCGCGCCAGCGCTGGACTCGGCGGCATCATCGCACCCGAGGTGGCGGCCGCGCTCTCCGGGACCCCGAGTCGCGCAGTTCGCAAAAGCCCCGAAGGCGGCGAGCGGCGGATGTACATGGCCGTCCCCCTGCGCGACACAAACGACAGCGTCATCGGCGCAGTGCGCACTTCGGCGCCGATGAAGTCGCTGGCTGCCGCCTCCCGAGGAGTCGCCACAAACCTGGCTGTTGCAGGTGCGCTCCTTAGCATCGTCACCGTTTTCATCGCCATATGGCTCTCCGGTATGCTCCAAAGCGCCCTGGCGCGTCTTGCGGCTGTGACGAAAGCCCTTGCTGGCGGGGGCCTCGGCGAGCGCGCCGAGCCTCCGGCTCTTGCCGAAGCCGAGCCTCTCGCGAGCGCCATCAACGAGATGGCGGACAGCCTCGAGCGCCAGGTCCGCCTCGGGTACACAGAACGGGACACCCTCGGCACCATCATCAACAGCATGGCTGATGCGCTTCTGCTCATCGATGGTACCGCCGTGGTTCGGGTCGCGAACCCGGCTGCCGTCCGCCTCTTCAGCACGCCCTCCGGCCGCATCGTTGGGGCGCGCCTCATGGAAGTCGTTCGCGACCACGATATCGCTCGGGTCGTGCATGCTTCGCTCTCCGAGGGACGCCGCCAGTCCCGCCATCTCGATTACGGCTCCGAGCGGCGGCTCCTCAACGTCTCTGCGACCCCTATCCGGTTCGAGTCGGAGCAGGGCGTCCTTGTCCTTGCGCAGGACCTTACCGAACTCCAGCGCCTCGAAGGGACGCGCAAAGAGTTTGTGGCGAACGTCTCCCACGAATTGCGGACGCCCCTGGCCTCCATCAAGGCCGCCGTCGAAACGCTGGAAGGCGGCGCGTTGCAGGATGCCGTCGCCTCCAGAGACTTCCTCGCGCGCATCAACGTGGAGGTTGACCACCTGACGGAGATCGTCCAGCAGCTCCTTGACCTTTCACGTATCGAATCAGGCCGCGCCCAGTTCGACCTCGCGCTCCATGAGACCGCTCCTCTGCTCAACGACGCGATCCATCGCGTCAGGACCCAGGCGGACAAGAATGGGGTCTCCTTGGCAGTGGACGTGCCTCCCGGCCTGCCGCGCGTCATGGCGGACGGCGCGGCCATCCACCGGGTGCTCATCAACCTCCTGGACAACGCGATGAAGTACACCTCCTCTGGAGGCGCCATCACTATCAGCGCGCGCAAGGCCGACAGCATGGTGGAGGTCTGCGTGCAGGACAACGGCGCAGGCATCGCCTCGGAGGACCTGCCCCATGTCTTCGAGCGCTTCTACAAAGCCGACCGCTCTCGCGCCAGCAAAGGCTCGGGGCTCGGCTTGGCCCTGTGCAAACACATCGTGCAAGCCCACGGCGGCATCATGTGGGTGGAGAGCGCGCTGGGCAAAGGCTCCGCCTTTCGCTTCACGCTCCCTGCGGCCTAGGCGCCTTCGCCTGGGACGCCTTGGCGCTCCGCAACCAAAAGACCATCCCCACCTGTGTCGCTGCTGCGGCCACGCCAAAGATACCGAGGGCCGTTTGCGGCGAATAGGCATCCGCAAGGGCGCCGATCGCCAGCTGGCCGGCGGGCGCGACTCCCCAGATCAGGATGCGGATGGAGAAGACTCTCCCCTGGAACTCCTTCGGCGTTACGACCTGCACCATAGTCATATTGATAATCATATAGATCGATTGGAAGAGGCCGACGAGAAGCAAGAATACGATGGAAAGGGCGAAGTACTCGGAAACTGCGAAGCCCGCCACACACAGGCCCGTAAGGACGCCGCAGAAGAGCATCCGCCCCGTCTGCCCAGGGCGCGTTGCCCCAAAGGCAAGCACGAGGGCCGCGATAAGCCCTCCGGTGCCTGTGGCCGTCTGCATCCAGCCCAGCCCGGAAGCGTCCACATGCAGCACGTCGCGCTGAAAGATTGGAAGCAGCGATTGGTACGGCGCGGAGAACATCGTGATGAGGCCTGCGCCGATCAGCAGCCGCAAGAGGAGCGGCGTCTTGCCAACGTACCTGAATCCCTCGACAAACGTCTGCATGGCCGATTGGCCGCTGGCCCTTCTGGATGGCGGCGTTCGCGAAATGCGCATGAGTATCAGCAGGCCAACCACGTTCACCGCGAAGGCCGTGTAATAGGCTGCCTCCACGCTGGCGCCGTCGATGACGAACCCCGCGATGGCCGGCCCCGCGATCATCGTGACATTAAAGACGCCGTTGAAGAGGACGAGGCCGTTAGGCGCCGCCTCCGGCTCAACCAGGTCGGCGATCATCGCCTGCCGGGCAGGGAGCGTCACACCCATCAAGAGCCCGCTCATGAACCCGAGCCCCATCAGCGACGGGATGCTGATCGCGCCTATCGAGATAAGGATCGCGGTGACAAGCGTGACCGCGAGGTTGAGCGCCTCGGTGATCGCGACGAGCAACTTGCGGTCAACGCGGTCGGCCAGCGCTCCGGCGAAGGGAGCAAAGAGGATGGGGACTGACCCCATCGCGAAGACGGCGGTGACGGCGAAGGGATTATCCGTCAGGTCCCGCGCAAGGTAGCCCCTGGCAAGCCCCTGCATCTGGAGAGCGCTCCAGGTGAAGAGAGAGGCAAACCACAGCCGGCGAAAACCTGGGTAATAGAGGGCAAGGATCGCGTTGTGGCGGCGAGGGCTTGCCGTCGAGGGGGCGTTGACCATGGGGCGCACTCCAAGGGCGCGCCCTCAGTATAGAGCGTCCCTAGAGAGCGTCCCTGAAAAGGGTTGCGGCAACGGGCCTGATACGGTATCCTTACTGATTGTTTGGAATCTCCCCCTGCGAGTGTGGAACTATGGCCCAGATAATTCTTGAAGTACGTCCTCGTGCGCTGAGCGGCAAGAGAAGCCGCTACCTGCGCCGCGCTGGCATTGTCCCTGCGAATTTCTATGGCGCGGGCCTCAAGTCCTCTGCGCTCCAGGTTGACTCAAAGGCCCTCGTGAAGACGGTGGCCACCACCCCTCGGAACAGTCTCATCTCCCTGAAGGTCCAAGGCGAGGCCGCTGAGCGCACCGCCTTCATTTGGGAAATTCAGCGCGACCCCGTAACCGAGGAGATCGTCCACGTCGATTTCTATCATGTGGCCCCGAATCGCAAGATGCGCGGCCGCGTGCCTCTGACCGTCAAGAACGTCGACCCGACTCTCGCTAAGAACGAACTGCGCGTCGCCATCATGGTTCCCGCGCTCGAAGTCGAATGTCTTCCCGCCGACCTGCCCCTGAGCATCACCATCGACTGCCTCGACCTGCACAAGCTCGGCGATGAAGCGAAGGCCTCCGCTCTCCCGATCTCCGCCAAGGTGACGATGCTGACCAAGCCTGGCCAGACTGTGGCAAAGGTCGCCGTCATTGCAAGGGTCAAGGAGATTGAAGAGGCTCCCGCCGCTGCAGAGGGCGCTGTCCCTGCCGAAGGCGCTGCCGCGGCAGAAGGCGCCGCTCCGGTGGAAGGCGCCGCTCCGGCCGCTGGCGCCAAGGGCGCTGCCGCTCCGGCAAAGGGTGCTCCTCCAGGCGCCAAGGGTGCCGCCCCTGCAAAGGGCGCTCCTCCAGCCAAGGGTGCCGCCCCTGCAAAGGGTGCTCCTCCAGGCAAGGGTGCCGCCCCTGCAAAAGGCGCTCCTCCAGCCAAGGGCGCGCCTGGAAAGTCCGATAGGAAGTAGCCTTAGCTCGGCAGTCTCTCTCCGGCGATTTCCGGCCTGCCGGCAAGGAACTCTTGCGCCGTCATCGCGCGCTTGCCTTCAAGCTGAAGCCGCTCGACGATAAGCGCCCCTTCGCCAGTGGCTATCGCAAGCTGCTTGCCTTTTCCGCCATCCCGCGTCCCTTCGATGATCGCCACCGTCCCCGGCGCGGCATGTTGCGCCGCACTCGCCAGTGCTTTAAGAATTTTGAGCGCCGCGCCGCGCCAGGTCGTGAAGCTCCCTGGCCACGGACTGTAGGCGCGCGTCTGCAGCCATATCTGCCTGGCGGGAAGATTCCAGTCGATACGCCCATCGTCCTTTTCGACTAACTTTGTCGCCGACGCCTTTGTTTCGTCTTGTTGTTGCGGTGTGATGGCGTTCGTGATCCATGCGTCGAGGGTTTCGATGAGCAGCTCCGCGCCGGCGAGCGCCAGTCGTTCGCCAAGGCTTCCCGCCGTATCGTCATCAGCGATCAGTTCATGTCTTTGCGCCAATATCGGCCCCGTGTCCATGCCTGCATCCAGCAGCATGATCGTCACGCCCGTTTCGCGCTCTCCCGAGAGGATCGCACCCGCGATCGGCGAAGGGCCGCGATACTTCGGCAAGAGCGATGGGTGGATGTTAAGCGTCCCTCTCGGCGGAACATCGAGCGCCGCCTGGGGCAGCAGCTTGCCGTATGCGGCAACAACAAGCGCCTCGGGCGCAAAGTTGCGCAGTTCTTCGATCGCATCGGGCGCGCGCAACGATTTCGGCGTGAGCACGCGCAAACCGAGTTGCATCGCGCGGCGCTTCACCGGCGTTTCAGCGAGTTGTTGTCCGCGCCCGGATGGCCGGTCCGGTTGCGTATAGACGGCGGCAATCACATAGCGCGCCGCGACGAGCCGCTCAAGGGCGGGCACTGCGAACTCCGGTGTTCCCATGAAAACGATTCGCGTCATCGTGACACGATTATATGCGCGGTTTCCCCTCTGGACAATCGATTTCCATTCGCGTTGTCGTTCACCTTCATGAAATCTGCGCGCATGTGCAACGTGTGCATTTTGTTAGCTGTTTTGCAAGGGTGAAAAGATTGGGCGCAAATTGGTTGCAGGAAGTATTGACCCCATGCGATTGCTGCTGTACCTTTTCCCTCGGACTTATCACTCCCCTCGTTTTATTTGGAGTTTTTCGTGATTGTGCGGCTGCCTCGCGAGGCTTGGGAGACCGCCCTCGGGCGCCTCCAACTCGAAGTCACACGGCACAACTACGACACCTGGCTGAAGGACACGGTAGGACTGGATCATAGCGGGGACGTCTTCACCATAGGCGTTCCCTCCGCTTTCGTGGCGGAATGTCTTGAGAAGCGGATGACGCCCATCATCCACAAGACCCTCAAGGCAATCCTCCAGCGAGAGATTGTGATTGCCTACACGGTTTCCCAAGCCGATGGCGTAGCGCGTGGAGACAATGCTTTGTCGTTGCGCGCGCAGACTGCTGCGGAGCCGGTGCGCGACCGCGCCCGTCCCCTCGGCAATGGCCTCAACAACAGGTATACGTTTGACAGTTTTGTCGTCGGCAAATCGAATCGCTTCGCCCATGCCGCCGCGGTCGCCGTCGCGGAGAATCCCGGGCATAGCTACAACCCGCTTGTCCTTCATTCGGGCGGCGGCCTGGGGAAAACGCACCTATTACACGCCATCGCCCATCACGTGAAGGCGAAGGGTCTGCAATATCTCTACGTCAGCGCCGAACAGTTCACCAACGACTTCGTCTCAGCCCTTCGCGAAGGGCGCGTTGAAGAGTTCCGCGCAAAGTATCGCAACATCGATGTCCTCCTGATCGACGACATCCAGTTCATCGCAGGCAAAGAGCACTCCCGCGAAACATTCTTTCATACCTTCAACGACTTGCATCTCGCCAGCAAGCAAATCGTCATCTCCAGCGACGCCCTGCCGCGTTCGCTTCCCTTGCTTGAGGATCGTTTCCTCTCGCGCCTCGAGGGCGGCCTTCGCGCCGAGATTCTTCCGCCTGACCTGGAGACGCGGATGGCGATCCTCACCAAGAAGGCCCAGCAGATGCAGGTCGCGGTTCCCCAGGACGTCGTCGACTTCATCGCGCACAAGGTTCCCCGGAACATCCGCGAGATCGAGGGCGCCTTCAACCGCCTCCTCGCGATGTCACAGCTCACGAACCAGCCCCTCACCCTCGACCTTGCCTCCCAGGCCATCGCCGATCTGCCTACGATGGCCAAGCGCCCTGCGACTGCGAACCCCCAGGAAATCGTGGAGACCGTGGCGGCATACTTCGGCCTCACGTCCGACGACCTTCGCGCGAAGACACGAAAGAAAAATATCGCTCACGCACGGCAAGTCGCCGCCTACCTTCTCCGCGAGGACACCTCGCGCTCCCTCGCTGAGATCGGCCAGCTGTTGGGCGAACGCGGGCACAGCACCGTCCTTCGCGCCCACGATAAAATCGCCTACGAGCTAAACCTTGACGCCGAGTTGCGCAAACAGTTGGGCGAGGTACGGGACAGTCTTGACCGCCGCAGAAGCCACTCCGCCTAACATATGCGGCTGTGCGTAAGTGGCACTTCTTTGTGCATAACCTCCCTTCTTTGTGCGTTTCCGTAGGGTCTTCCGACGTTATCCCTTCGTCCCGCTGCAGAACACTTCTGTTACGCTCACTCCTGTAACAAGTCCTGCACACAGTACCCAGGAGTTTCTCCAGAGGTCAGGCTATAATAGCCACATTCCGCACATCCTTATTACTATTAGTATTACCTATAGAGATACTTAGCTTCTTTAAGTAGGAACCTATGATAGACATCGTTGAAATCATCGTGTCTGCGGGCGCAGGCGGCAACGGCTGCGTAAGTTTCCGGCGAGAAAAAAACATACCCAAAGGTGGTCCCGATGGGGGAGATGGTGGCCGAGGAGGAAGTGTCTTTCTCACAGCTTCTGCTCAAGAGGCAACGCTAAGAGCCTTCCGCCACACGCGGGAGTTCCGTGCAGAATCCGGAGCGGCAGGCCAGGGAAGAAACAAGTTTGGGAAGGCGGGAGATGACCGAATCATCGAAGTCCCCTTAGGGACGGTGGTTTGGAAGATACGTCCGGGGAAAAAGGAAGAGAAGTTTGGGGAATTACTGGAAGAAGGCCAGCAAATCAGGGTGGCGCGAGGCGGTAAGGGAGGACGCGGGAATGCCACCTATGCGACACCCACACAGCAAGTTCCTTACATTGCCGAGAGGGGAGAGCCTGGAGAAGAGACGCGCTACAAACTCGAACTGAAGCTCTTGGCAGACGTGGGAATCATCGGCAAGCCGAATGCAGGCAAGTCAACGCTGCTCGCTGCCGCCACAAAAGCCCTGCCAAAAATCGCCCCATATCCCTTCACAACGCTGGAGCCTATGTTGGGCGTCGTCAACGTGGGCTGGACCACCTTCGTCCTGGCTGAGATACCGGGGCTCATCAAAGGCGCGCACGAAGGCGCTGGCCTAGGCCACGAATTTCTGCGCCATGCAACGCGAACGCGCCTCCTGATCCACCTTGTGGATGGCGCGGCGGAGGACATCGCAGAGGCGGTGCGCGAAATCAACGAAGAGCTTCGCGAGTATGGAGCAGGCCTTCAGAACAAACCGCAGATACTCGTGGTTAACAAAGTGGATATGCCGGAGGTGGATGCGAAGCGAAAGGAAATTCGGAAAGCCCTTCGCCCATTTGCCGCCGAGGTCTTTTTCATCTCTGCCGCGGCGCAGGTCGGCGTGAAGCAGTTGATGGAAGTGGCCGCCCAGAAGGCCGCGGAAGTACGGGCGGCAGAGCTGGAGCGGGCAAAAGAGGAAAAGCCCGGAGAAGAGGCAGTCATCATCGAGGCCGAACCATGGCGACCGAAGGTGCACAAAGAGGGAGAGGTCTTTGTGGTGGACGACCCGCGTGCGGTCAGACTTGTCCTTGGCAGCGACTTGCGGCACTGGGCAGGCCGTGTGCAGGCAAAGGTCCACCTTGACCGCCTAGGCGTCAGCAGGGCCCTTGAAGAGCTTGGCGTCGATCTCGGCGACAAAGTGCGCTTCGGCGACCAGGAACTAGAATGGTAGAGCTTGTCATCCTACGCGTAGCGAAGGCTGTAGACCGATGCGCTGCGGCATCTTAGGCGGCACCTTTAACCCGGTGCATCGCGGCCATCTCGCGATTGCCGAGGAGGCCCGCAAAAGGCTCTCCCTCGATGAAGTTATATTTGTTGCGGCGGCGCGCCCCTGGATGAAAGATGCAGGGGAACTTGCGCCGATCAAAGACCGCCTCGCCATGGTGCGCCTTGCGCTAAAGAGCCATCCGCGATTCAGCCTCTCCACCGTAGACATCGACCGTCCGGGGCCGTCGTATGCCGTGGACAGCGTCCGTGATATCCAAAAGCTGCGTGGCGCGCAGTGCGAGCTATTTTTCATCATGGGCATGGACTCCCTTGCCGGCCTCCCTGCATGGCGCAACGGCAAGGGCCTGCTGAAAGCGTGCACCCTCGCCGTCCTGGCTCGGCCTGGGTATCCCACCAAGGCTGCACTGCGCACTATCGAAAAGGCCTTCCCTGGCGCGAGCAAAAAGATCACCCTCATCGAGATGACAGACATAGACATTAGCGCGACGGAGATCAGGAAGCGCGTGGCCGAAGGCAAACCCATCGCGAGGCTCGTGCCGAATGCGGTGGCGGAATATATTGCAACCCGCAGTCTGTACAAAAAAACGTAAGCCAGAGGTCTCTTCACCCCGATGTTTCGGGGGTGTATGCTGACGGCAGCCAGGGAGGAAGAATGCCTCTTGACCCCAACGACCCGCGCCTGATGCGCCTGAAAGAGCTTGAGGAGACGAAGGCCGTCTTGCGCGGCGATTTCACCCTCTCCTCCGGCGCAAAGAGCAGCTATTACTTCGATGGGCGCAAGGTGACAACCGATGCCGAGGGCGCAGCGCTCATCGGCGCGCTGGTGGAAGAGCTGTTGCATGAGGACAAGATAGAGGCGGTCGGCGGGCCTGCCACAGCGGCGCTGCCCATCGTCACTGCCACACAGGTCGCGTCGTATACGCGCCACCGGCCACTGCCGGGCTTCTACGTGCGCTCGGAGAAAAAAGCCCACGGCACAGGCCAGCTTATCGAGGGGAACCTGCCGGCGAAAAAAGGCGCGCGCGTTGCCATGGTGGACGACACGATGACGACGGGCGGCTCGTTGCTGAAGGCGATCGAGGCGGTGGAGGAGGCCGGCTGCAAGGTGGCCAAGGTGATCGTGATCGTGGACCGCCAGCAGGGCGGCAGCGAGATGCTTCGCAGCAAGGGCTATGACGTGGCGGCGCTCTTCAAGGCAGATAGCAAAGGGAATATAGATTAGGTTCGAGGAGCAGGGAGCAGTGCGATAATGCAGGGAATGCAAAAGCCCTCCGGTTCTGAACCGGAGGGCTTTTTATTTGTATTGTTGTAGGCTCGCCCTTACGTCCGCCAAACGCTATATATCGAGATTTTTGACTTGCTTGGCGTAGGCTTGGATGAACTGCTTGCGCGGCTGGACCTCTTCGCCCATGAGCGTCGTGAAGACCTCTTCCGCCTTGATGGCATCTTCAACACCCACACGCAGCAGCGTGCGCGTGCCGGGGTCCATCGTGCTCTCCCAGAGCTGTTCGGGGTTCATCTCGCCTAAGCCCTTGTAGCGCTGGACGGTGAGGCCGCGGATGCCCGTTTCGATGAGGGTATCGAGGAGGCCGAGGAAGGATTGCACGGAGGCCACTTCGCCAACCTCTTTATCCTTGCGCAGGACGGTGTGCGCGCCGCCATCGAGGGCCGAGAGGCTGGCGTAGGCGTCATAGAAGCGCTTGAGCGCGCCGCCCTGCATGAGGTTCACGTCGATAAGCGGGTGAAGGGGGCTATGCGCGTCGCCGTTCTTCATGGCGATGCTGTAGGTGGTTGCATCGTCGCCCTGGAGTTTCGCTTCTTTCACGGGCGGCAGCGACTGGATGAGCTTTACCAGCTTCTCGACGTCTTCCTTCTTCGAGAAGTTGATGCCCAGGAGGGAATCGAGGCCGGCCTTGCCGTGGAGGGCGAAGAGGAAGTCGCGGGAGTAGCCCTTGCCTTCCAGCTCTGCGATGGCTTGGCGCAGGTTGGCGATCGCCTCGGCGGGCGGGCCTTCCTGGGCAGGAGGGGGCGCGGCGGCCTCAGGGGCCTTTGCGGCTTTGCCCTTCGCCGGCTTTTCTGGGGCGGGCGGCTTCACCTTGCCCTTGGGCGTGACGAAGAGGTCCTTCAGCGCAAAGTCCACGACGACCTGGTCGCGTTCGCGAGCGCTGTAGACCCAGCGGCTGTCCTTGCCGACGGCGACGCGAAAGAGAGGCGGCTGGGCGATGTAGAGATATTCCTTGGCGATAAGCTCGGGCATGTGGCGGAAGAAGAATGTGAGGAGGAGCGTGCGGATGTGGGAGCCGTCCACATCGGCGTCTGTCATGATGATGACGCGATGGTAGCGCAGCTTTTCGATGGTGAAGGTTTCGCCGATGCTGGTGCCGAGGGCCGTGATGAGACAGCGGATCTCCTCATGGCCGAGCATCTTATCGAGGCGCGCCTTTTCGACGTTGAGAATCTTACCTTTCAGGGGAAGGATAGCCTGGAAGCTGCGGTCGCGGCCCATCTTGGCCGAGCCGCCTGCCGATTCGCCCTCGACGATGTAGATCTCGCTCTTCGCAGGGTCGCGCTCTGAGCAGTCGGCCAGCTTGCCGGGGAGCGTGCCCGCTTCGAGGGCGGACTTGCGCTGGACGAGGTCGCGGGCCTTGCGCGCGGCTTCGCGGGCCCGTGCGGCGGTGAGACATTTTTCGAAGACGCGTCGCGCGTCGCCAGGATTCTCGTTGAGCCAGGCGGAGAAGCTATCGTTGGTCACCGCGTCGACGTAGCCCTTCACTTCGGCGTTGCCGAGCTTGCCCTTGGTCTGGCCTTCGAACTGCGGGTCGCTGATGCGAATGCTGATGACGACGGTCAGCCCTTCGCGGACGTCGTCGCCGGAGAGGGCGGGCTCGTTGTCCTTCAGGAGCTTTTGGCGCCTGGCGTAATCGTTGATGGCGCGGGTGAGGGCGGTGCGGAAGCCGGTGACGTGGGTCCCACCGTCGCGAGTGTTGATGCAGTTGACGAAGGCGAGGAGCGTTTCGGCGAAGCTATCGTTGTACTGGACGGCCAGCTCGACGAATGCGCCTTCGATCGTCTTGGCGGCGTGGAAGGGCTTTTCGTTGTAGACCTTGCGCGTGGCGTTGAGATGCTGGACGAAGCTGGAGATGCCGCCATCGAAGTAGAAGGAGGACTCTCTGCCGTCGCGCTCGTCGATAAGCTGAATCTCGAGGCCGCGATTGAGGTAGCAGAGCTCGCGGAAGCGCTGGGCGAGAGTCTCGTAGTCGTATGCGGCGTTGTTGTTGAAGGTCTGCGGGTCGGCAATATAGGTGATGGTGGTGCCGCGCGCGCCTGTGAGGGGAAGGTCGGTCATCTTGCCTTGGGGCTTGCCCCGGGAGAAGTCCATGAAGACGTGACGGCCGTCGCGCTGGACCTCTGCGCGGAACTTCACCGCCAGGGCGTTGACGACGTGCGCGCCGACGCCGTGGAGACCGCCGGAGACCTTGTAGCCGCCGCCGCCGAACTTCGCGCCGGCGTGGAGCTGGGTCAGGGCGAGCTCGAGGCCCGTTTTGCCGGTGGCCTTGTGGATATCGATGGGGATGCCGCGGCCGTTGTCGCTGACGGTGATGCTGGCGTCTTTGCCGATCTTGACGACGACGCGGTCGCAGAAGCCGGCCATCGCTTCGTCGACGGCGTTGTCGACGATTTCGTAGACGAGGTGATGGAGGCCCCGCTCATCGGTGCTGCCGATGTACATGCCGGGGCGGCGGCGA
>CAMAVV010000011.1 GCA_945861815.1 Thermoflexus hugenholtzii JAD2 | reverse complement strand
TGGCAGGCTGACGTTAGTCGCCTTGGGACCGTGGGCCAGCGCATCTTCGGATGCGACCCCGTCCTTCTTCGGAAGGATGCTACATTCTCGCACCACCACCTGGAACGTCCTCTCGCGAAAGGACCGCCGTCCGACCGCCTGTACCCTCCATCCCCATTCCCGCAAACCCCAACCAAAGGAGCAACGAAGAACACAAAAACTGAATAGCAATCCCTAAAACCTTAGCAAGCCTCATGCGATAATGACCTGGCATGCGTATCCTCGCACTCGACGCTGGCACAAAGACCGTTGGCGTAGCGATAAGCGACCCCACGGGTTCGTTCGCCACGCCTATCATCGTCATTCGCCGCACCAAGGCTAACGACGATATTCAGCGCATCCTTGACTTGGCGAAACGGTATGAAGCCCAGCGCATCCTTGTCGGCATGCCTATCTCCATGAGCGGCCGGCTCGGCGAACAGGCGCGCCTTGTGGAGGCATTTGTTGCACAGTTGCGCAAGGCCACACCCATCGCCATCGAGACCTTCGATGAGCGCTTGACCACCGTCGAAGCAGAGCGGCGTATGCGAGAGGCGGGCCTGTCAGCTGAGAAGCGGCGCGCCAACATCGATGCCATGGCGGCGACGGTCCTGCTCCAGGGGTACTTGGACAGCAAGGGCGCGCCGCAGCATATAGCGAAGCCTGCTGAATCGGCCCCGCAGCAACACGGACGCAGGCGGCCTACCTCGCGAAGGTAGACAGGATCGCGTCCTGGTATTCGCTCGTCTCTTCCGGCGTTATGAAGTAGGCGGGCGGCGTAAAGGTCACCGTATCCGCGATCCCCTCATATTGCTTCAGCCGCGCCCGCGCCTGGTCCGGCGAGCCTGAGACATGGAAAGCGTCCACCATATCATCGGAGATCAGGTCCCAGCACCACGGCCCGTGGCCGCCCCGCGTGATGAACTGCTCGCGCACTGCCCCGGCCTCTTTGGCAAAGCCGTAATGCTCAAAGAGCTTCTGATAGGTGGCGACGGTGCAATAAAAGGAGATCGTCTTCGCCAGGTCGCGCTTGGCCTTCTTCACGTCCTTGCTGATGGCCATCGTGATCGTCGGCGCAAGGTCGAACTCCTCGCGCTTTCGCCCGGCCCGGTCAAGGCCGATCTTCAGGTTCGGCTCCATCACATCCTTCACCCATTTGATGGAGACCATGATCTGGCCCAGCACTCCATCTGCAACCTCGCCAACGGCTCGCATCATGGCTGGCCCGATGGCGGCGGCGTAGATAGGCACCCGTGGCCGCGCGATGCGGTGCTCGATGGAGAAACCGCGCACGTCCACATCGTAGTAGTCGCCCTTGAACTGGATAGGCTTTCCCTGTGGCGCGTTGTCCATGATGAGACGCACCAGCTTGATGCATTCTTTCAGGTGCGGCGCAGGCGCTCCGTAGGTTCCCCCGTGCCAGCGCATCACCAGGCCTTTGACGCCCGTTCCCAGCCCCAAGATGAAGCGCCCGTTCGTCAGGCGGTCCAGGTCAAAGGCTGTGATGGCCATGGACATGGGACTGCGAACAAAGGCGAGGGCGATTCCTGAGCCGAGGTGGACGCGCTTGGTGACGCCGGCCACGGCTGCCGGATAGATGAAGGGCGAGGTGTGCAGCTCCTGCGACCACAGCACATCGAAACGCGCCTCATCCACCTTCTTTGCCCAGGCGGTGACCTCTTCGAGCGTTTCGCCTTGGAAGCGGAGGGCATAGCGCATGGGTGGACGGCTCCTTGGAGGAAAGTTAGTGACTCTGAATCAGGGATCGGGCGCGAAGGAGAGGCACATACGAGGGCACATCGTAGCATGTGGAATCAGGTGATGCCACCGATATGCGCTGCAAAGGGAAGCCCCAGCGGGCAAAGGGGCAGTCTGCATCGACCCGCCTGGCAGGCCCGATTTTCGAGCGTGTGGCGCGTAACGGAAAACAGTTGCGGACAGGAGATAATTGGTGTAAAGTTTCGACGCTCAAACCATTCTAGGGGGTGGCCTCTGCAGGACTTTGAATACCGAGCGCCGAAGACGCTCAACGAGGCGATCCAGCTCATGGCTGAAAAGGGAGCCAAGGCGCGCGCCCTCGCGGGCGGCACCGACCTCCTCGTTCAGCTTCGAGTGAAGCGCTACATCGTTGATCGCGTCGTCGACGTGAAACACATCGCTGAGATGAACGAACTTTCCTACTCTGACTCCAAGGGCCTTGTTCTTGGAGCGGCGGTTCCTTGCTATCGCGTCTACGAGGACAAGCATATCTCCGCCAAGTACCCCGGCCTCTACGATTCTGCCTCCCTCATCGGCGGCATCCAGATTCAGACCCGCGCAGGCATCGGCGGCAACCTGGCGAACGCTGCGCCCAGCGCCGATGCGATCCCCTCGCTTATCGCCTTAGGCGCAACGGCCAACATCGCCGGGCCCAAGGGCAAGCGCTCGGTCCCCGTCGAGCATTTCTGCACAGGCCCAGGGAAGAGCGTGCTCCAGGATGGCGAACTCCTCGTCTCCATGAGCATCCCGCCGCCACAGGCAAAGATGGGTTCCACCTATATCCGCTTTATCCCGCGCAACGAGATGGATATCGCCGTTGTCGGCGTCGGCGTCTCCGTGGTGCTCAACGGCAACAGCATCAAGTCGGCGCGCATCGCCCTCGCCTCTGTCGGCCCAACGCCCATCTTCGCCACCGAGGCCGGCAACTGGCTCACCGGCAAGGCGCCCACGGAGGACTCCGTCATGCAAGCGGCTGAAGCTGCCAAGAAGGCCGCCAAGCCTATCACCGATATGCGCGGCACCATCGAACAGCGCATCCACCTGGTCGGCGTGCTGACCAAGCGCTCGCTGCTCTCAGCTATCACCCGCGCTAAAGAGGCAAGGTAACCATGGCCAAGAAAGTCATCGTCCAGGCGAATCTTAACGACAACGATACCGAATTCCTCTCTGAGCCGCGCCAGAGCTTGCTTGAAGTGCTCCGCGAAACCCTCGCGCTCACCGGCACGAAAGAAGGCTGCAACGACGGCAACTGCGGCGCCTGCACCGTCATGGTCGATGGGCGTATCGTGAACTCCTGCCTGATGCTCGCCGTTGAAGCGGAAGGCAAGAAGATCACGACCATCGAAGGCATTGCCCAGGCCGATAAGCTGCACCCGCTGCAGCAGAGCTTCCTGGAAGAGGCGGCCCTGCAATGCGGCATCTGCACACCTGGCTTTATCGTGGCTGCCAAAGGCCTCCTTGACAGAGAGCCCAAGGCAGACGAGCACCGTGTCCGCCACTGGCTCGCAGGCAATCTCTGCCGCTGCACCGGCTATGACAAGATCATTCGCGCCGTTCTCAAGGCTGAGAAAGAACTGTAAACACTAGAAACAGGGAGCTTTCATGACCACTACGGAGAACCGCCCTCAATTCAAGGTCGTTGGCACGCGCCCTGTCCGCCACGATGGCCTGGAGAAGGTCACCGGCAAGGCGAAGTACGGCGCGGATGTCATCCTGCCAGGGATGCTTTACGGCAAGGTGCTGCGCAGCCCCCATCCCCACGCGCGCATCAAGTCGATTGACACAAGCGGCGCGCTCAAGATTCCCGGCGTCAAAGCAGTGGTCACTGCCAAAGACCTTCCCATCCAGTCGGACAAGATGGTGGAGCTTGGCGAAGCCCACGCCAACATGAAGCAGATCGCCGAGAACTGCCTCGCCAACGATAAGGTCCTGTACAAGGGCCACGCCGTTGCCGCCGTCGCAGCCACAAGCCCCCATATAGCTGAAGAGGCTCTCGATGCGATCAAGGTCGTCTATGAAGTCCTTCCCTTCGTGCTGAACGTCGACGATGCCATGAAGCCCGGCGCGACCCTTCTTCACGAGAACATGGTCACCAGGGCCGTCCTTGGCGGCAAGCCCGACCCTGCAAAGCAGGTGGGCAAGAGCAACGTCTCCTCTGAAATGCGCTGGGTTGGCGGCAACCTGGAGCAGGCTTGGAAGGACTCCCATGTCATCGTGGAGCGCGAGTATTTCACCAAGCCCGTCCACCAGGGCTACATCGAGCCCCACGTCACCACCGTCAACTGGAACCCCGATGGAAAGATCACCGTGTGGACGAGCACCCAGCACACCTTTGGCGTGCGCCAGCAGGCGGCTGCCATCCTGCAAGTCCCCGAGGGAATGGTGAAAGTCATCCCGATGGAGATCGGCGGCGGCTTCGGCGGCAAGATCAACGTCTACCTCGAGCCTGCGGCTGCGATGCTTTCGAAGAAGACGGGACATCCTGTGAAGATGGTCATGACGCGCAAAGAGGTCTTTGAAGCAAGCGGCCCCACTTCCGGCTCGCATATGAAGATGAAGGTCGGCGCGACCAAGGACGGCAAGATCACCGGCTGGCAACTCTGGCTCGCTTTCGAAGCCGGCGCCTACCCCGGTTCGCCCGTCGCCATGGGCGCGATGTGTTCTTCTGCTCCTTACATCGTCGAGAACTTCGATGTGTCCGCGCTGGACATTGTGGTGAACAAGCCGAAGGTCGCCGCCTATCGCGCGCCCGGTTCACCCATCGGCGCCTTCGCTGTCGAATCAACCCTTGATGAGCTTGCAGAAAAGCTCGGCATGGACCCTATGGACTTCCGCCTCAAGAACGCCGCCAAAGAGGGAACGCGCCAGATAACAGGCGCGCCACTGGGCAAGATCGGCAATATCGAAGTCATGACACAGGTCAAGAATCACCCCCACTACAAGTCGCCCCTGCCAGTTGGCCCCAACGTTGGCCGTGGCGTGGGAATGGGCTACTGGTTCAACATCGGCATGCAGTCCTCCGCCGCTCTCAACGTCAACCCGGACGGCTCGGTCAGCCTTGTGACCGGCTCCGTCGATATCGGCGGCACCCGCGTCGCAGTTGCCATGCAGGCAGCCGAGATCCTCGGCATACGCGCTGAAGACGTCATCCCCACCGTCGCCGACACCGACTCCATCGGCTGGACGGGTGTCACCGGCGGCAGCCGCACGGCCTTTGCCACAGGCATCGCCGCCATCAACGCCGCGGAGGAAGTAAAGAAGCAATTGATCGCCCGCGCGGCCCTAATGTGGGAGGTCAAGCCTGAGGACATCGAGTTCAAGGACGGGCTGTACATCAATAAGAAGAGCCCCAAGGACAGCGTGACCATGAAGCAACTCGCCGCCAAGATGATGATGACGGGCGGCTATGTCACCGCCTCCGCCACCGCGAATCCCAGGATGGCTGGAGCCGCCTACGGCGCGATGATCGTGGACGTGAAGGTTGACCCCGAGACGGGCAAAGTCGACCTTCTGCGCGTCACCGCCTTCCAGGATGCAGGCAAGGCCGCTCACCCCAGCTATGTGGAGGGCCAGATCCAGGGCGGCGCGGTGCAAGGCATCGGCTGGGCGCTGAACGAGGAGTACTTCCACACCACGGATGGCGTGATGGCGAATTCGTCCTGGCTCGACTATCGCATGCCCACCTCCCTCGATCTGCCCATGATCGACCCGGTTATCATCGAGGTGCCGAACCCCGGCCATCCCTTCGGCCTGCGCGGCGTCGGCGAGGTTGGCATCTGCGCGCCCATGGCCGCTATCCGCAACGCCATCTTTCGCGCTACTGGCGCGCGCATGTACCACCTGCCGATGAACCCCGGCTCCATCGTGGAAGCTATCGGCGCGAAAAAGGCCGCCGGCCACACGAACGGGGCCGCGAAGAAATAGTGTCGCGATGCCCCTTGTCTTTATCCCGTCGGCCATGCGCCATCTCACTGGCAGTGTCGACAAGATAAGGGTCGAAGGGGCGACGGTGCGGCAGATATTGAACAACCTGGAGGCGATGTATCCAGGGTTCAAGGAGCGCATCGTCGATGCGGAAGAGGCCCTTCAGCCCGGCGTCGCCATTGCCGTCGGCCAAGAGCTATCCGTCCTCGGCGTGCTGACGCCTGTCAACGAGGCCGACGAAGTGCACTTCATCCCCGCGATAGGCGGGGGAATGGTCTGATTTGTAGGATCATGGTGGCCAGGGGGTCAAGTTGCCCGTCGCGATGGTAGTGGTCATGTTGCTTTTTGTGGGAACGGAAATCTACATGATGTACAAGCGCACCGATCGGCGAATATACGGCCTGGTGTGCTTCGTATTTACGCTGCTGTTTTCTGCATTTGTAACTCTCGATACGGGGGACACCTTTTGGTTGCTTGCTGGAGTCCCCCTAGCATTATGGGCAGGCTTCCTCGGATACTTTTTGGCACCGCCCGTTTACCACTTGCTCGACACGGTTTTTGGAAGCCCACTACGAAAATAGCGCCCGCAGCTGTCTCTTACACCAGCCCCGACATCTTCGCGAAGGGGTCCCACGCCGGGTCGCTGTGCCACTCGTACTCCATCGCAGGCGCGGGTCTTCCGCAAGAACTTCCCCAGGCCGGCGAAGGGTGCGTAGAAGGCACGGGGCCTATAGGAAGAGCAGTCCCCGCGACCGGGACACACACCCGAAGCGATCAGCGACTCGTCGTCTCTCCTGCCACCGGTGGTATAATTTATGAGTTCTTCTCAGATAGCGCGACCCTAGCACATGCTGTCAGGCTGTCTCCTAACCCCCTAAGTTCCTAGGTTCTTGAGTTCCTACATTCCTTAACCTCCGGCAGCCAAAGGAAGGCCCTGTGGAACGAAAAGTTGTCGTCACCGGCATAGGCATCGTCAGCCCCGTCGGGCTTGACCGCGATTCGACGTGGAAGGCGATCCTTGCAGGGCAGTCGGGCATCGACCGCATCTCGGCCTTCGACGCCGAGGCCTTCGAGACGAAGATCGCCGCCGAGGCAAAAGGCTTCGACCCCCTTGTGGCGATGGATAAGAAAGAGGCAAGGCGCGCCGACCGCTTTGTCCAGTTCGCCACCGTCGCCGCTATCGAGGCGGTCAAGCACGCCGACCTGAAAATTACGCCGGAGAATGCCACGGACATCGGCTGCATCATCGGCAGCGGCATCGGGGGCATCGGCACCATATCTGAACAGCACAAGGTCTTGTTCGAGAAGGGCCCTTCTCGCGTCACGCCCTTCCTTATCCCTATGATCATCGCCGATATGGGCTCGGGCCACGTCTCGATCCGCCTCGGCACAAAAGGCCCTAACTTCTGCACCGTCTCCGCCTGCTCCAGCGGTGCCGACGCTATCGGCGAGTCCTTCGAGATCATCCGTCGCGGCGACGCAAAGGCTATGGTGGCCGGCGGCGCTGAGGCGGCCATCGTCCCCATCAGCGTCGCCGGCTTCTCCTCGGCAGGCGCGCTCTCCAAGCGCAACGACAACCCGAAGGCCGCCTCGCGCCCCTTCGATGCCCAGCGCGACGGCTTTGTCATGGGCGAGGGCGCGGCTGTGCTAGTCATCGAAGAGCTTGAGTTTGCGAAGGCGCGCGGCGCACGCATCCTCTGCGAGCTGGCGGGCTACGGCGCGACGGCCGATGCCAACCACATCACCCAGCCTGCCCCTGGCGGCGAGGGCGCGGCGCGCGCCATGAGGATCGCCATGCGCAAAGCCAACCTCACCCCCAAGGATGTCGACTACATCAACGCCCACGGCACCTCGACGCAGCTCAACGATAAGTATGAGACGATGGCGTTGAAGGCCGTCCTTGGCGAGGATGCGTACAAGATTCCTATCAGCTCGACGAAGTCGATGACGGGCCACATGATCGGCGCGGCTGGCGCTATCGAGGCCGGCTTCTCCGTCATGGCCATCACCGACAGCATCATCCCCCCCACGATCAACCTGGAGAACCCGGACCCGGAGTGCGACCTGAACTATGTGCCGAACCTGGCGCGCAAGGGCATGGTGCGCACCGTCCTCTCCAACTCCTTCGGCTTCGGCGGCCACAACTCCTGCCTCGCCTTCAAGCGCGTCATCCAGTAGTTGACTGAGCGAGTCTCTGCTGTCACCCTGAGTTCGCCGCAGGCTACGAATGGGTCTACGTATCTCGTAGTTCCTTCGTCGAAGACTCCTCAGGATGACAAGAGGTCGTAAATGGTCTCGCTGGTTGCGCCAAAGCGGTGGAGTGTCCTACCGCTCGCTCCTCCTCAAATCTTCGAAACCTTTCGCGACTATCCCAAGCTCCTCGCACAGCTTCTTTACAACCGCGGCCTGCGCACGCCACAAGCCGCCGAGGGCTTCTTCAAGCCCCGCCCGGAAGAGGCATCTCTTCGAGGGTTGCCTGGGGCAGAGGCAGGCGTGGCGCGCATCGCGAGGGCCATCCAGCAAGGCGAGCGCATCGCCGTCTACGGCGACTTTGATGCCGATGGCGTCACCTCCGCCGCGCTTCTGACCCAGGCCATTCGCGGCCTTGGCGCGCAGGTTGTGCCGTATATCCCGGACCGCGTTGCCGAGGGCCACGGCCTGAATCTGAAGGGCTTGCAGTTCCTTCGCGACCAGGGAATTAGATTGGTTATCACCGCCGATTGCGGCGTCAGCAATGCCCAGGAAGTCGCCGCGGCCTCCGATTGGGGAATGGACGTGGTCATCACCGACCACCATTCGCCGCCGGCCAATCTCCCTTCAGCCGCCGCCGTCATCAACCCAAAGCTCCCCGGCGCTGACCCTGCCTTTGCGCCGCTTGCCTCTGTGGGCGTCGCCTTTCGCCTCGCCGAAGCGCTCTATGAGAACCTTGGCAAAAAGGTAGACAGGTCCCTTGTGGAGTTTGTGGCTTTGGGCACCGTCGCCGATGTTGCGCCGCTCACAGGCCAGAACCGCGCGCTGGTGCAAGAGGGACTTGCGAGCCTTAATCGCACAAAGCATCCAGGCTTGCAGGAGTTGATGCGCGTCGCGGGACTTCAGCCGGGACACGTGGATACCGAGGCGATAGGCTTTGCCCTGGGGCCGCGCATCAACGCGCCAGGGCGCATCGACCATGCCGATGCCAGCTACCTCTTGCTCACGGCGCGTTCCACTGATGAGGCGCGGCCCTATGCCGAGCGGATGAACGCTGCCAATGGAGAGCGCCAGCGGCAGACGAAGGAGATTTTCCAACGGGCGCAGTCGCTCGTCGGCGAAGGCGCTCCACAGCCGATCATCGTCGTCGGCGACCCTTCCTTTGAGCCTGGCATCATCGGGCTTGTGGCCAGCAGGCTCAGCGACCAGTTCTATCGACCGGCTGTCGTCTACCAAAACCAAGGGGAGGAGACGCGCGCCAGCTGCCGCAGTATCCCGGAGTTCGATATCATCGCCGCCCTTCGCGAGCACGATGGTCTTTTCACCCGCTACGGCGGGCATGCCCAGGCTGCCGGCTTCACTCTGCCGACTGCGCGCCTTCCTCTTCTCCGCGAGCGTCTTTTGGCCAGCGCCGCCAAGCTGGACCTTGCGCAGCTCGCGCCGCATATCACCATCGACGCGCAGATCTCCCTGGAGCGCCTCAGCGGCGAGACGATCCGCGCGATACAAACCCTTGCGCCCCACGGCGACGGCAACCCGCAGCCGAAGTTCTTGGCGAAGGGCTTGGAGGTCGCAGAGGCGCGGCAGATGGGGGCCGAGGGACAGCATGCGCGGCTGAGGCTCAGATCAGGGAACGTCACCTGGAGTGCCGTCGCCTTCAACGCCCCGGCCAGCGTTCAGCCTATGCCGAAGAAGATCGACGCCGTCTTCTCGCTCACCGTGGACAGGTTCAACGGGCGCGAGATGCTGCAGCTCAACATCGCAGACATGCGCCCGGCTTAAATCGTGCTGCGCCTCTCGACCGTGCCTTAGCGGTAGACCTCGCTTCTATGGCCGATACGGTATACGCGCACTGCCTGTTCTTGGTCGTCAATCGTGTACGGGATTCGATAGTCGCCAACTCGAACCCGCCATCCCTCATCGACGCCACTGAGCTTAATCGCACCTGGTGGGCGAGGCGTCCGGGCAAGCTCCTCCAGATGCCGGTCAATACGACTGCAGATGGCGCTTGGTAAGTCCCGACGCTGCTTCTCAGCCCGGGGGCCAAGGAGCACCCTCAACATCGCTACTTCTTGCTCCCAGATCGCCGCCCCGAGCGCTCTTCCGCCCGGATGTCTCGAAGATCACGAAAATCATGCTCGCCCTTGACTGCATCCTTCAACTCCAGGGCATCTTCCAAGTCTTCCAGGCGCTTTTGCATTCGATCAAAGGTGCGCATATTGAGCACCACCGCGGTTTTCTTACCGCGTTCATTGATGACGTATTGCCGCTGCATCGCCATAAGCAGTTCCTTTCTATCTCATTTCCGGTTTACCGCTATTGTACCCAAAGTTCTTTCGTTTCACTTTTGCTGGGTGACGCTCAGCATGTAGCGTAGCTACGAAAGAATACCCCTTACGTGATTCCCACCTTCGCCACGCTCTTCGCCAGGTCGGCGTCGTCGGCGTAGGGGCCGAAGCGGATATCCTGAACGATGCCGTCCTTATCGATGACGATGGAGGCTGGGACGCCGAGCAGGCGGTAGCCGTTCGCCACCTTCTTCCCCTTGTCGATGACCGTCGGGAAGGTCAGCTTTAACTCTTTGAAGAAGGGCTCGATGTCCTTGGCCGTCTCATCTAGGTTGACGGCCAGTATCTGTATCCGGTCGCCTGCGCGCTCATGGAGCCGTTGGATCTCGGGCATCTCCGTCTTGCACGGGCCGCACCAGGTGGCCCAAAAGTTCAAGAAGACAGGCTTTCCGCGCAGGCTCGCTAACTCAACCTCTGTGCCGTCGGGCTTCTGCAGCTTAAAGTTCGGCGCCAGGCTGTTCAGCCTTGGCCCAACATTCACGGAGGCAGTCTTAGGCGTATCTTTCAGCCCAAAGCCGCTCCCGCCGCTATCGCCGCCGCAGGCAGCCAGGACGAGGGCGACGGCGAAGGCAGGCGCTACGCGAAGCAGAAGTTTTGTCTTGGTGTGCATGGCCTATCTCTTAGAAGTCTACGTAGGGCAGGAAGTCAAAGTATCTGTTTAGCTCGGTGACGCGGTTGAAGAAGATGAGGAGGCCGACGGCAATCAGCAACAGGCCGCTTGCGACGGTGATGGCCGGTAAGAAGCGGTTGAGCTTTTTGAAGACTGGCGTGATCTTCCCCAGGGCCAGCCCTGCGATGAGGAAGGGGATGCTGAGGCCCAGGGTATAGAAGGCTAGGAGGATGGTGGCTTGACCTGCCGCCGCCCAGACGTTCGTGGTCTCGCCTGCGTTGGTGACGGCGAGGGTGAGGATCGCGCCGAGCACTGGCGTGATGCAGGGCGTCCACCCTATGGCAAAGGCGCTGCCAACGCCCACCGACTTCCAGTACGACGGCCTCTCGCCGCGCGGCCCTTGCAGGCGCACCTCCCGATAGTAGAAGCGGTCGATGACGCCGGCCGCGGGAGCCAGGGCCAGGCCTACGACCGGCAGCCGGAAGAAGCCGGCCATGTAGAGGCCGAAGGCGATGAGGATGACGCCTGCGATGCGGGCGATAAGGTCGTCGTAGCCGCCGGCGGTGCCGCCAAGGAGGCCGACGGTTGCGCCGAGGACGATGAAGACGATGGAGAAGCCGAGAACAAAGCTAACGGAATGAAAGAAGGTCGTCTTGCCGCCCTGTATCTTCCCGTTCTCCACGGAGACGCCGGAGAGGTGGCCGAGGTAGATAGGCACCAGAGGCAGGACGCAAGGCGAGACGAATGAGACGACGCCGCCCGCGAAGGCAAGCCCAAGGGAGACGAAGGAGAGGCTTTCGATGGTCATAAGAAGGGGCAAATCGCGCCCCTTCTATTGTACGGTTTCGGTCACCCAAGGGATTGTCGGCATGCCGACAGGCTAGGCCTTTGCCGTCTCCGGCTGGTGGCAGACGATGCTTCCTGCCGCCTCCATCTCGTCGATGGTACTGTCGTCATAGCCCACCTCTCTCAGGATCGCGCGGGTGTGTTCGCCCAGGTAGATGCTTGGCCCCCAGGTCCCAGGCGTCTCCGAGAAGGTCCACGGCGGCCCGTGGCGATAGTATTTCCCGCCAAGGCTCGGGTGGGACGTAGGCACAAAGAGTCCAGCATCCTTGACCCATGGCGTGATGTTCAGCCATCGCCCAGGGTCAACGTCGGGCACCTCAACACAGGGGACGTCGGAGGCCGCCAGCAAACGTTCCCACTCAGCGGCGGGACGTGCAGTAAACACCTTCTCCAGCTCGTCGCCGAGCGCCTTGTCGTTTGCCTCACGCGCCTCTTCGGTGGCGAAGCGCGGGTCGGCGAGGAGGCGCTCGCAGCCGGCAACTTTGGCGAAGGCGCGCAGCTCGCTCTCCTTGGGGCAGGCCAAGAAGACCCACCCTTGCTTTGTCTTGTAGAGGCGGTACAGCGCCGAGAGGCCGTTGATCTGTTCGTCAGGAAGGCGGCGCTCAGGCTTGCCCTTGTAGGAGAGGGCGTCGTCGGCATTCACAAAGAGGTTGCCGCCCAGCATCGACGTCTCGACGTACTGGCCTTGGCCTGTCATGCGCTGGTGGTAGAGGGCGAGCATGGTGGCGGTGGCACAGGCCAGGGCTGCCGTGGGGTCGGGGTTCGTCTCATTAGAGCGGCGCGCGATGTTGCTCTTCGCCTGGATGTCGTCCAGGTCATGGCTATTCGGAACAGGGTAGGCCTTGCCCATCTGGTAGCGAGGGCCTCCGGTGATGGCCCCTGCGATGGGGTGAAAGCCCGTCCGGTGAGAGTGAGGGCCCGTCGAGCCATAGGCCCCGGCGTAAACATAGACGATGTCGGGCTTGATCTTGCGCACGCTCTTGTAGTCGATGCCCAGCCGTTGCGGCGCGCCGGGGCGATAGTTGTGGATGAGGACGTCTGCCTTGGCGATGAGCCGATCGATAGCCGGGCGCGCCGCAGGCGACTTGATGTCGATCGCCAATGCCTCTTTTCCCTGGAGCGTCTTGCACATCCTGGGCCAGCCGATGGCGCGATAGAGGTCGCCTGTCACAGGCTCGACCTTGATGACGCGCGCGCCGAGGTCGGAGAGGAGGCAGGTGACGATGGGCGTGGCGATGAAGGAGGCGAATTCGAGGATGGTGACGCCGCTCAGCGGGTGCTTCGGCGCATCACCCGTCTTGGCAGTGGTTTGCCTGCGTGGCGCGGCCTGGGCGAGCGTCTGCTGGTGCTGTGCGGCATCCGGCGCAGGCGCTCGTGGCGCGATGGGCGTGGCGGAGAGCTTGCCGATGGGGCCCAACTGACGCGTCGCGCCCAGGTGCGGGTCGTCTATCTCGACGGTGTTGCCGTTGTGGATCGCCTGCGGGTGCAGCATCCCCTCCTGTGTCGTGCGGAAGGGCTCGCAGGCCACGTCCGACTCCATGAATATCTTCATCCACTCGTCGCGCGTCTTTTCCAGGGTCTTGGCGAGACAGGCGCGCTGGACCTCTGCCTCGATCTTCGGGTCTGTGAAGGTCGGCATCGTCTTATAGCGCTCATCCTTGAGCATCCACTCCAGGCCGATAGCGTGCATGTAGTTCCACATCGTGTCCACGGTGAGGTTGGCCATCTGGAGCCAGTGGCCGTCCTTCGTGAAAGCCGCCATGTACGGCGGTATCTGCCCGCCTGCATAGCCGCGACGGAACGGCGCCGCCCCTTGGGCCTCCAACTGCACCGCCAACCAGTTTGTCAGGTCGAAGGTCATGAGCGCCTGGACAAGGCTCGTCGTCACGCGCTGGCCGCGTCCCGTCTGCTTGCGCACCATGAGCGCCGCCATCACGCCCTGTATCGCCAGCATCGCCGCGCCATAGCCGGTGATGGGCAGCGCGGTGTAGATGGGGCCATCCTTGGGGATCAGGCCCCAGACGTGGTCCATCCGTCCGGCTTTGGCGTGAACGACCTGCTCGTAGCCTTTGACGTGTGCCCAAGGCCCCTTTTCGCCGAATGCCGTGATACTGCAATAGACAAGGCCGGGGTTCTGCTGCGAAAGGTCGTCGTAGTCGATGCCGAGGCGCTTGGCGACGCCCGGGCGGAACGACTCGATGACGACGTCGGCCCCCGCCGCAAGGCTCTTCGCCTGGGCAAGGCCGTCGGCAGCCTTCAGGTCGAGGATGAGACTCTTTTTCCCCCGGTGCCACATGACCGAGGCATAGTGCCGCCGCGATGGGTCGCCGCCTGGCGGTTCGACTTTGACGACCTCGGCACCGGCGTCGGCTAACACCATGGTGGCAAGCGCGCCAGGGAAGGCGTTGGTGAAGTCGATGATGCGGAGGCCGTGGCAAGGCCCTGGCATAAGCGCACCCTTCAACTGCAAAGTGGCGCGAGTATAGCACGGCACATCTCCTGAGAATCCGTAATCTCGCGCGTGCTATCATGAGCCGGTATGGACCTGTCAGAGTTCGAGCGTTTTCTGAACGGGCGCACCCGCACCCAGATTCCTAGCGAAGGGCGGCCAATCGCTGCCGTCCTCATCGGCCTCTTCGGCCCTGCGCCCGATCACAAGATCGTCTACACGGTGCGCACCTCCCATGTGGAGCACCACAAGGGCGAAATCTCCTTTCCCGGCGGCGGCAAAGACCCCGAGGACGCCACCCTTGTAGAGACGGCCCTGCGAGAGAGCTATGAGGAGGTCGGCATCGAGCCAAAAGATGTGACTATCCTGGGCCTGATGGACGACATCGTAACGCGCAGCAAGTTCGTCGTCACGCCGGTGGTGGCGTACATCGAGCGGCACCCCTATCCCTTTGTGGCCCAGCCGCGCGAGGTGGAGAAGGTGCTGGAAGTGCCCCTCTCCCACCTGCGCGACCCTCGTAACCTGGCCCCCCATCCCGACGACCCTACCGGGCAGCGCATCAAGATACAGTCCTATCGCTTTGGCGAGCACATGATTTGGGGCGCGACGGCGCATATGACGGCGCGCTTCTTGAATCTGCTGAACCCGCGCCGCTGAAAGGGCCTCTATGGGGTAGTTGCATCCCGTTATCGATGAGCGATTAGCTGAGTTCATCCGCCGCCAGAAGATATTCTTCGTGGCAACTGCGCCCCTCAATAGCGAGGGCCACATCAACCTTTCGCCCAAGGGCCTCGATAGCTTCGTCATCCTTGACCCTACGACCGTTGCCTATCTCGACCTCACAGGCAGCGGCGTCGAGACGATTGCGCACCTGAAGGAGAACGGGCGCATCGTGATCATGCTGTGCGCCTTCGATGGCCCGCCGAACATCGTGCGCCTCCACGGCCATGGCGATGCGGTGGAGCCAAGCTCCCCTGAGTTTCCCGGCCTCCTCGCCAAGTTCCCCCGATACGACGGCATCCGCTCCATCATCCGCCTCCGCCTCGACCGCATCTCCGACTCCTGCGGCTATGGCGTGCCCCTTTACAGCTACACCGGAGAGCGCAAACAACTGGTGCAATGGGTGGAGCGCAAAGGTTCGGACGGCATCCGCAAATATCAGCAAGACAACAACGCCCAAAGCATCGACGGCATCCCCGGGCTTGCTGCGCGGAGCGAAAAGTGATGCCCATCGACCCCAAAATCCTGAAAGTGCTGGAAGGCACCAAGGTCGTGGACATAACGACTGTCGGCAGGAAGAGCAGCAAGCCGAAGCGCATCGAGATTTGGACGCACATGCGCGACGGCAAACTCTACGTGACCGGGCCGCCGGGCAAGCGCAGTTGGTACGCGAACATGCTCGCCAACCAGGAGATGACGCTCCACGTCAAGAAGAAGGCCAAGGCCGACCTGCCTGCGCGCGCCCGCCCTATCCTCGATAAGAAAGAGCGCATCGCGGTCTTTGGCAAGTTCACCGACAACGAGCTTGGCGAAGGGCCGATGGAGAAATGGGTGAAGGGCTGTCCCCTGGTTGAAGTCGTTCTCCTCGACCAATAGCCTCGATGCTCCTCGCCATCCTCCTTCCCATCCTTCTCCTCGCCGCCGCTCTCGCCGTCTACGCGCGCCTTATCGAGCCGAACTGGGTTCGCGTGCGCCGTCGCACACTTCACCTCGCCAACTGGCCCGACTCCCTCGATGGCTTCACCATCCTGCACATCTCCGATCTACACATCAGCGCGCGCCCCACGCCCTCTCGCAGTCACGTCCGCAAGGCCGCCGCCCTCGCCGCCGACCTTTACGTTGTCACAGGGGACTTCCTCTCGTCCGGGCGCGGGCGCGAGCAGGCCTGTGACGTGATGCGCGACTTTGCGCGCGGCAAAACGGTCTACGCGGTGCCGGGAAACCACGAGCACAAGGACTATCGCCTAGGCATCCCCATCCCTGGAAGATTCCATGGCAAGAAGATCGACGCGACGAGTAACCTACGCAGCCTTCAAGAGGCGGGAATCACCTTCCTCGTCAATCGGCATACTGTCGTTAGCCACAAAGGGGCTCAGTTTTCTCTTGCCGGCGTCGATGATTTCTATAATCAAGCCGACGATTTGGATGCTGCA
>CAMAVV010000010.1 GCA_945861815.1 Thermoflexus hugenholtzii JAD2 | reverse complement strand
AGAGCTAGGCGCAGGGAATGGTAAAGGCTATTCAGTGAACGTGCCCCTGGGACCGTACACGGACGATGCCACGTATGCCTGGGCCTTCGAGCAGGTCGTCCCGCCGATGCTCTCGGCGTTCAAGCCCGACGTGCTGGTGACGCAATTAGGCATGGACACGCACTACAACGATCCGCTGACCCACGGCGGCATGACGGTGGAAGGGCACGCGCACATCGTGAAGCGCCTGGCGGAAATGACAGAGAAATGGGTGGCGCTAGGCGGCGGCGGGTACGACTTGGCAGCCGTCGCGCGCGGGTGGGCGCTGGACTATGGCGTCATGGCGGGCATTGACTTGCCCAACGAGATTCCCAGGAAGTTTCGCGAACAGTATGGCATTCCCCAACTGCGCGACGGCTCTTCGCCGATCGACGCCGCGACTCGCCAGCAGGCACGCGCCTTCGCAGAGGCGACGGTAGCGAAGGTGAAGCGGCTAATCTTTCCGATGCACGGGATAGCGTGAGTTATTGCGAGAGCCTCTTCACCGCTGCCATCATGACCTCGCTTGACGGGATGTCCCACTGGTGGCGGCAGCGGTAGATGAAGCGGACGATACCTTGCGAGTCGATGAGGACGGCGGCTGGGCGAGCCAGGTTAAACGAATCGTACGAGAGTAAGACGTACAGACCGTATGCCTTGATGACAGAACGGTCAGGGTCGGCCAGCCAGTCGAAGGGAAGCGGGTTCTTGTCGGTCCACTGGCGCAAGGTCTCAGCCGATTGCGCGGCGATGGCGAAGACGGAGACATTTGCTGCCTGGTACTGCGTGTAGTCTCGGCGCAACTGCGTCAGCCAGCGACGGCAGTTCGGTCAGAAGACGCCACGCACGAAGACGAGCAGCACAGCAGATTTTCCAAGGCAGTCAGCAAGGCGAACGTTTGCGCCTGAGGCGGCGGCGAGAAAGAAATCCGGCGCAACGTCCCCTTCGCGAAGTGTGGCCGTGCGGTCAGAGGCCAAGGCTTCTCCAGAGAGAGGGCTAGACCGACTTCGGCGTGCGCTGGGCCTCGACGAGGATGGCGTGGGCCTGGTCGCCAGCGCCCTCCGCGATGCAGTCCGTCAGCGTTGCGAAGATCCCCCGGGAGAGGAGCATCGTGCCCACTTTGTCCTGGGGATTCTTTTGCATGAGCTCTTCCCGGCGCTGAGCAAGAGATTGCAAACGCTCGAGGAAGTGCTGCTGTCGCGGCGTCAGCCCAGCATGAAGCCCGGCGGAAGGCTCGTGCGCGATGAGCCGGGGCTGTTCCATCTGTTCGGAGGTTGCCATTGAGAGCCTCCTATGCGTATAGGCTGATACTTCGATTATATACGGAATGTGCGGGATTGTACCACATTGATGAATCGAGCTTCATGAATCGATATGGGCCGGCGATACACCGCCAGCCCATATCGGCAGCTAGACTTCGCGATACTGGCCTTCCACGGTGTCGCCTCCCTTGCCGGGGCCGCCGGGGCCCTGTTCGCCGTCCTGGCCAGGGGGTGGAGGCGCTTGATCAGGCCCGCCGCCTTGGGGCTGCTCCTTGGAATAGACGTGCTGGCCGATCTTTTGCAGCGCCGCATCGAGTTCATCCAGGGCGGTCTGTGTTCCTTGGGTGTTGTTCGCCTGGAGTGCCGAACGCACCGCCGCAACTTTCCCTTCGACCTCCGTTTTGAGGTCTGCGGGGATAGTGGCGGCATGATCCTTCAACAGCTTCTCGGCGTTGTAGGCCATGCCGTCGGCGCGGTTCTTCACATCGATTTCTTCGCGCTTGCGCTTGTCCTCTTCGGCATTGGCCTCCGCCTCCTTGACGAGCTTTTCGACGGCGGCCTTATCAAGGCCTGAGCTGGACTGGATGACGATCTTCTGTTCCTTGCCCGTGCCCTTGTCCTTGGCTGAGACGGAGAGGATGCCGTTGGCGTCGATATCGAAGGTTACTTCGATCTGCGGCAGGCCGCGCGGCGCAGGGAGGATGCCATCGAGGATGAAGCGTCCGATGGACTTGTTGTCCTTTGCAAGCGGGCGCTCGCCCTGGAGAACATGTATCTCGACTCGAGGCTGGCTGTCGCTTGCGGTGCTGAAGGTCTCCGACTTGGATGTCGGAATGGTGGTGTTGCGAGGGATAAGGGGCGTCGTGACGCCGCCCAGGGTTTCGACCCCGAGAGTGAGCGGAGTAACGTCGAGCAGAAGGATATCGCGAATCTCACCGGCGAGGACGGCGGCTTGAATCGCAGCGCCAACGGCGACGACCTCATCTGGGTTCACGCCGCGATGGGGGTCTTTCCCAAAGAACTCTTTCACCTTCTGGATGACGATGGGCATACGTGTCATGCCTCCGACGAGGACGACTTCGTTGACATCCTTCGCGGCGATCTTGGCATCGGTAAGGGCCTGCTTCATCGGTGGGAAGGTGCCCTCCACCAGGGGCATGACGAGCTGTTCGAGCTTCGCGCGCGTCATGGGCATCACCAAGTGCTTCGGGCCAGTGGCGTCAGCCGTGATGAAGGGCAGATTGATCTCCGTTTGGCTCACTGAGGAGAGCTCGATCTTCGCCTTTTCGGCGGCCTCCTTGAGGCGCTGGACGGCAAGGCGGTCCTTCGTCAGATCGATGCCGTGCTCCTTTTTAAATTCGGTGGCGAGCCAGTCAATGATGACCTGGTCGAAGTCGTCGCCGCCAAGGTGCGTGTCGCCATTCGTGGACTTCACTTCAAAGACGCCTTCGCCCATGTGAAGGATGGAGATATCGTACGTGCCGCCGCCAAGGTCGTAGACGGCGATAACTTCGTCCTTCTTCTTATCGAGGCCATAGGCCAGGGCTGACGCCGTCGGCTCGTTGATGATGCGCAGCACGTCCAAGCCGGCGATGGTGCCCGCGTCCTTGGTGGCCTGTCGCTGAGCATCGTTGAAATAGGCGGGGACGGTGATGACGGCTTTGGTGATCTTCTCGCCGAGCTTCGCCTCTGCATCCTCCTTGAGCTTGCGGAGAATCATCGCTGAAACCTCAGGGGGAGAGTGCGTCTTGCCGCCCAAGGTCACATGGGCATCGCCGTTCGGGGCCTTCACGACTTTGTACGGGACGTTCTTCGTGTCGCGCTGGGCAGAGGGGTCATCGAATTTGCGCCCCATGAAGCGCTTGATCGAATAGATCGTGTTCTCTGGATTAGTGACGGCCTGTCGCTTGGCCACCTGGCCGACATAGCGCTCGCCCGTCTTGGGGTTAACTGCGACGACGGAGGGGGTGGTGCGCCCGCCCTCTGCATTCTCGATGACTCGCGGTTCGCCTCCTTCCACGACTGCGACGCAGGAGTTGGTGGTGCCGAGGTCGATACCGATGATCTTTGCCATTGTGAGAACTCCTTAGCGGAGAGATTTCCTAGGGGTATGAGAGCCTATGCGTTGACGCGGACATGGACGGTGGCGGGATGGCCGCGACGGGCCGGAGCGGTGAAGGAAGGTGAAGCCGTTTTCTCCTGCTCGGCCTCTTTTTCGCCAACGACTTCGACGCCGAGCATACCGAGCACCTCGTCGATGCCCTTGAGCGCGTGCTGCTTCGCCGACCCTTCGCCTGTTTCCGAGGTGAGCTTGGCGCGAAGGTTGAGCAATTTGTTCGTCACGTCGAGCGCCAGTTCCACGCCGGCAAGGTTCAATGCCAGATCCTCAACGAGATACTTGATGAGGCGCAGGCGCGCGATATCTTCTTGAGAATAAAGGCGGAGTGTCCCCATGCGCGGGGGTTCGATGAATCCGGCGCGCTCGTATTTTCGCAGCGTCTGCGGGTGCATCTCGAGCAGTTGTGCGGCGACACTGATGATATACAGGCCTTGAGCTTTTCTCATCGCGCCTTCGCCTCCTGTGAGTCGTTCGGAGACACACTTATTTATAGCATTGTGTCATCATGTTGTCAATAAGATTGATAAGCGGTCTATACCACATCGCGAAGACAGCATCTTGTAATTATAGCGATTAGATTGATATATATCATGTCAATCAGTATACTCTGCCTTGAATCGTGGGTTAGTGTCCCCGGAGACAGCATAGGAGGGGAAGGGGTGACGCTGCAAAGGGAGGCCCTTCGCCGAGATGGATTCGATGAGATGCGCGATGGGCCGGGTATTCCGAGATCCGGTACACCTCAAAAGACCGCTTACGCGAGTAGCCCTTCCTGATTTCATCGAAGAGGATATAGCGAAGGCTAGCTACGACCATGGCCTTCTGACACCCCGCATGCCGAAGGCGGTAGAGGCCAAGCCTTGGCAGGTCAAGATCAGCGTAAAGAGTAAACCGGAGGGTCGGTAGCAGCGTATAACTAGCACAAGAGTCTCCAGGATGTTCGGGATGCTAGTTGAGGGTATTGACAATAGGAAAAAGGTCGTGTAGGATTTTGAATAAGTTTTGATTAATGTTCAGAACCTAACGTGGATGAATAAGAGATCCATAGATAAAGAATCGGCATCCAACTATAGACGACTGGGATGGAGCCGAGCATAAGAGACCCAGTCGGGAGGATTGAGATGTTGTACTTGAAGAGTTGCAAGAAGTGCGGCGGCGATATGTATCAAGAGAAGGATACGTACGGCCATTTCCGGCAATGCCTGCAGTGCGGGCTTGTCCAGGACTTGGACATGAAGCCTGCCGTTCCTATACAGAAGCCGGCCGCGAAGGCAGTCGGCGCTCCAAAGATTGCTGTCGCATAGGGATGCCGGTATAGGCGTGGATACGTGACTGACCTAGCCTGTTGCCCTTGACGCGTAGACGAAAAAGGAAGGCCCGCCACACGGCGGGCCTTCCTTTTTCCTTTCTCATCGCAGGAACCGGCTAATCGGAGAAGCGCTCCTCCTTCCATGGATCGGCGTCATTGTGATAGCCGTTCACTTCCCAAAAGCCGGGGCGGTCATCTGTCATGAACTCCAGGCCGCGGAGCCATTTGGCGCTCTTCCAGGCGTACCGGCTCGGCACAACCAAGCGCAGAGGCCAGCCGTGGTCGGGATCAAGGTTCTTCCCATCGTGTTTGTAGGCGAGGAGGACGTTGTCAGCCATAAGCGCGCTGAGGGGGACGTTAGTGGTGTAGCCGCCATCGCAGTAGGCCATGACGTATTTGGCATCCGGCTTTGGCTTTGCCGTCCGCAGTATCTCGTGGATGCTAACGCCTTCCCATAGGTTATCGAGGCGGCTCCAGCGAGTGACACAGTGGAAGTCGGCGGTGATCTTCACAGTGGGCAGCTTCATGAATTGCTCGTAGGTGAACTCGATTGGATTCTCGACGAGCCCAACGACGCGGAAGCTCCATTTCTTAGGATCGAACTTCGGCGTGGCCCCGTAGGTGAGGACGGGGAACTTTTCGGTGACATCCTGTCCAGGCGGAACGCGCAACCTTTCAGCCATTCGTAGTCTCCTATCCACTGCTTTGAACGGTTTGATGGAGCGGGCAGGGCAAAGGTTTCTTGCGATACCTTACAAGTCTATTACGATTCTTCGGGCCACGCCTCCGGGTCGATCAATGGGACGAAGCCGCACGGGCCGAGGTTCTCCCTCACGAGTCCATCAGGCGTCTTTGTCACCACCATCAAATCTTGCCCTCGCCGGGGGCCGACGGGTATCACGATGCGCCCGCCAACCTTCAGCTGTGCCAGGAGCGAATCGGGCACCCGAGGTGCTGCTGCTGTCACGATGATTGCATCGTAAGGACCTTCCGATGGGAGGCCGAGGCCTTGGCTGACGTGATAGACACGAACGTTTTTGATCTCCAGCGCATCAAAGAGGCGCTTTACCGGCTCAATGAGCTCGGCGTGCCGTTCCACGGTGATGACCTCTCGCGCCAGGAAGGAGAGCACCGCTGCCTGATAGCCGCTTCCCGTACCTATCTCTAGAACGCGCTCATGGCCTTTGAGCTTAAGGGCCGCCGTCATCATCGCGACGATGGTTGGCTGTGAAATCGTCTGTCGGGAACCGATGGGCAAGGCCTGGTCAACGTAGGCCATGTGGCGTACGCCAAGGGGCATGAAGAGTTCCCTGGGGAGGCGCTCCATCGCGCCGATAACGCGCTCGTCTTGTATCTCGCGTCGCAGCTTTGCGAAGAGATGTGCCCGCAGCGGCGACTCGCGGACTTTGAGAACGTCGTCCAGGTCAGCGTCGGGGTCGCTACGCTTCGTTTCGGGATTCTGATAGAGAAGAAGCCACTTTCCCATGGATGCGTCCTCTTGGGCAAACTATAGCACACCAGGTGCCAGTGTCTTAGAGAACTGAAAGCTTCAATCACGGGGCGCGTACCCTCGAAAGGTTAGCTGCTTCAGAAAAGTCGCTGTCAGGTATGCCGTCTGGCGAATTTCGTCGAACTTCGGCCATTCGATTCCGTTCGCAGGCTCTTAGTGTGCGTTGACTTTCACAATCTCTCCTGGTAGCCTGTTCAGTGGCCTGCCAGCAAAGTCATAATTCCTTAGATTTCCATAGATTTATGCCTAGACTTGCAGAAGATAAATGGCTCTCTCTCGGTGACGCCAAGACAATCCTTGGGGTTAATGAGACGACGCTTCGCGGGTGGGCCGACACTGGGCGCGTTCGCAGTTTTCGCACGCCAGGCGGCCACCGACGCTTCTCTAAGGGAGATATAGACCGGCTGGTTACTGAAGGCCAGCGTGAAACGTCCACGAACGCTACCGGAGCGCTTCAGGAGAACGCCGTCGAGAGCATCCGTCGGCGGCTGCAGCGCAACAAAGGCCCAGCCTACGACTGGACGTCGCACTTCGATGAAGAGACCAAGAATCGCATGCGAGTTCTTGGACGGCTTCTGGTGAACCTTGCGACGGACTATGTTGGACAGAAGCGGAAGAAGTCAGAGGTGATGGAGGAGGCTCGATATATCGGGAAGGAGTATGGCCGCCTTCTCTCTACCGCGAAAGTTTCCCTGAAAGATGCCCTGGAGGCCTTTGTCTTTTTCCGAAACTCGCTCCATGAGGCGATGACGAAGCAGCCTGCCGCCCAAGGGACGAACCAAAATATCGGCGAGATCTTGAGCAGCGTTGCCTCTCTCGAGGACGCGGTGCTGCTGGCGATCTCCGAAGCATACGAGAACCGAGGCTAGTGTGAAGATCGTTGCTGTTGGCGTGAACCATCGCACTGCGCCCGTGGAAGTGCGCGAGCGATTGGCCATGGTGAGCGAAGAGCTGCCGGTGGCGCAGGAGACGCTGGGACGCTCCGTCCCCGGCGGTGTCATCCTTTCGACGTGCAATCGCACGGAGGTCTACGGCCTTATTCAGGATGGGCACGGCGGCGATGGGCGCATCGCTGACTTTCTGACGGCCTTTCATCATGTGCCTCCGCAAGACCTTGCGCCCTATCTCTATACCTATGAGGGGGCAGCGGCGGTCCGTCATCTCTTCAGCGTCGCCTCAGGGATCGACTCGATGATCCTTGGGGAGACGGAGATATTGGGGCAGGTGCGCGAAGCGCTGGTTAGCGCCTCTGCCGTGGGGCATGTGGACTTGACGCTCTCGCGCCTTTTTCATCATGCGATGCGCACAGGCCGTCGGGCGCGCATCGAGACCGAAATCAGCCGCCACGCTCTTTCCGTCAGCCATGCGGCAGTCCAGATGGCCCGCCAGGTCTTTGGCGGGTTGGAGCAGTGCCGCGTGCTTGTGGTGAGCGCGGGAGAAGCGGGAAAGCTCACTGCCAAGAGCCTGCGCGATGCCGGCGCGAAGGAGATCGGCGTCGCGAACCGCACCCGCGAGCGTGCCGCAGCCCTCGCCGCCGAGCTGGGTGGGCGTATCGTGGACTTCGAGGCGCTGGGTGAAGCGCTCATCGACTATGACATCGTCATCAGTGCCACAGCCTCTGCACGGTTCGTGATTCCAGCCGAGATGGTGCACCGCGCGATGGAACAGCGCGGCGACCGCGCGCTCTGCCTTATCGATATCGCCGTTCCCAGGGATGTGGACCCTGAGAGCCGCAAGGTGCGCAACGTCTATCTGTATGACATCGACGACCTGGAGGCTATCTCTTTTGCCAATCGCGAGCGGCGCCAGAAAGAGGTCGGCAAGGTCGAGGCCATCATCGGCGAAGAGGTGGCGCGCTACACAGAGTGGGCAGACAGCCTTGAGGCTGTGCCGGTCATCGCCTCACTGCAAAGGAAGGCAGAGGCCATACGCAAACGAGAAGTCGGAAAGGCTATGCGCAAGTTGGGTCATCTTTCCGAGAGCGATCGGGAGCAGATTGAAGCGCTTGCCGCTGCAATCACCCGCAAACTGCTAGATGATCCCATCAACGTGCTGAAAGAGCAGAGTCAGAACAAGGAATATATCGACTCTGCCAAGCACCTCTTCCGGTTGGACGGCGGCGAGCCGCGCCGGGACTAAAGCGGCAGCACGCTATGGCTTCACCGCAACGGCTCACCGTCGGTACACGAGGCAGTCCTCTCGCCATGACGCAAACGAAGGGCGTGATTGCCCTGTTGCGGAAGCGCTTCCCCAAGGTGAGATTTGAAGTGAAGAAGATTCGCACGCTAGGCGACGTTGCTGCCGATGCTCCCCTGCAAACCCTGCCGCGAGGGCTCTTCGCGAAGGAGTTGGAGCAAGCGTTGGAGCGCCGGGAGATTGACCTGGCTGTGCACAGCTTCAAGGACCTGCCGGCAGCGCTTGCGCCTGGCTTTGCCATCGCCGCTATCACCAAGCGCGAGGACCCGCGCGATGTGCTAGTCTCGCCGAAGTATCCGTCGTTGAAGGCTCTGCCGAAAGGGGCAAGGTTAGGCACAAGCAGCCCGAGGCGCACGGCGCAGCTCAAGGCATGGCGGCCAGACCTGGACATGCAGCCAGTGCGCGGCAATGTTGGCACGCGCATCGCCAAGGCCGGCGGCCCTGACTTTGACGGCGTTGTACTTGCGGCAGCGGGCATCCACCGGCTCGGCATGCAGTCGCATATACGTGAATACATCGATCCGGCTATCTGCCTTCCTGAACCAGGCCAAGGCGCGCTGGCCGTCGAGATTCGCGCGGACGATGATGCGACGCGGAGTATCGCTGCCGCCGCTGATAACAAGGCGGCGCGAAGGGCCGTGACTGCCGAGGTAGCCGTCCTTCGCGCGCTGGGCGGAGGCTGCAAGACGCCGATCGCCGCCTTTGCCGAACAGAAGGGGGAACGGCTCGTTCTTCGCGCTATCGTTTCCGATGTCCAAGGGAAAACAGTGCTGCGTGCCAAAGTGAGCGGTGCGCAAAGCGACCCAGAGCGGCTGGGGAAGCGTCTAGCGAAGAGGCTGCTCGATATGGGTGCAGCAAAGGTGCTGGCAGGCGCAGAACAATGAGCGCGAGAGATAGCGGAACGAAGAAGCCTCTGGCCGGCAAGCGGGTCATGGTCACACGCTCACCTGACCAAGCGAGCGCCTTTGCAAGTCAGTTGGGAGAGGCCGGCGCTATTCCTGTGAGCATCCCAGCCATTATTGTCGGGCCGCCTGCCGATTGGCGTCCGCTCGATGAGGCGATTGGACGCCTGCAACGCTACGATTGGGTTATTTTCACCAGCTCCAACGGCGTCGACTATTTCTTCAAGCGCCTGGCCTATGCAAAAAAAGATGCAGCAGCTCTGAGTCGCAGCAAGGTGGCGACTGTGGGGCGGGCGACGGCGAACACGCTGCGCGGCTATGGGCGAGAGCCCGAGTTTGTTCCTTCAAAACACACATCGGAAGTTCTTGTGCAGGAGCTTGGCGAGGAGAGGCTGAAGGGGAAGCGAGTGCTTACCCCTCGATCCGATATTGCGCCGGACACGATGGTGAGGGAGATGGCGCGCTTGGGCGCTACGGTGGACGATGTGCCTGCCTATCACACCAGCATGCCGGAGGAGTCGCGCAGGCGCGCGGTGCAGGCGCTCACAAGCCGGGAAGTGGACGTGGTGACCTTTACCAGCTCATCAACGGTGATGAGCCTGATTGCGCTTCTTGGGAATGACGCACGGGAGTTGATCAGCCGCGTCACGATTGCCTGCATCGGCCCGGTGACGGCAAGGACTGCCCATGAGCAGGGCCTGCGGGTGGACGTGATGGCGAACGAGAACACAACGTCTGGGCTTGTGGCGGCGCTGGAGGAGTGGGCAGAGAAGAAGGGAAGGTAAGCATGGCGGCGACATACCCGATTCTGCGGATGCGGCGTTTGCGGAAGACCGAGGCCGTGCGGCAGTTGGTGCGCGAGACGGCCCTTTCGCCTCAGGACTTCATCTACCCGATGTTTGTCACCCACGGCAAAGGTGTTCGCCGCGAGATCTCGGCGATGCCTGGCTGTTACCACCTCTCGCCTGATGAAGCGGTGCGCGAGGCGCAGGAGGCCCAGTCCCTTGGCATCCCCGCCGTCCTGCTCTTTGGCATCCCTGCGCAAAAGGATGGCGTTGGAAGCGAAGCCTATGCGGAGAACGGCATCGTGCAGCAGGCGGTGCGCGCTATCAAGGGAGCACTGCCGGAGATGGTTGTGGTCACCGATGTGTGCCTCTGCGAATATACGGACCACGGCCATTGCGGCGTCATCGTCGACGGCCATGTGGAGAACGACCGCAGTGTCGAGCTAATCGCGAAGGCGGCCGTCTCCCACGCCAAGGCGGGCGCAGACATCGTCGCGCCGTCAGACATGATGGACGGGCGCGTCGGCGCGATCCGCAAGGCTCTCGATGCCGGCGGCCAGAGCAACGTTCCCATCATGTCCTATGCGGCGAAGTATGCCTCGGCCTTCTTCGGACCCTTCCGCGAAGCGGCTGGATCAACGCCGCAGTTTGGGGACAGGCGCGGCTACCAGATGGACCCGGCGAATGCGCGGGAGGCGCTGCGAGAGATCGAACTCGACATCAGCGAAGGGGCAGACATCATCATGGTGAAGCCTGCCTTGGCTTATCTCGATATCATCGCCCGTGCGCGCCAGCGGTTCGACCTGCCCATCGCCGCCTATAACGTCAGCGGCGAGTACTCGATGCTGAAGGCGGCGGCGCGCAATGGCTGGCTTGATGAGCGACGGTCTGTCATGGAGACGCTGACTAGCATCAAGCGCGCAGGAGCCGACATCATCATTACGTATCATGCGAAGGATGCGGCCAGGTGGCTCAGGGAGTAGAATAACGCTTCGATTTTGGAACTAACTCAGAGAGATTTGCGTCTAAATATCTATGAACACTCGAAAGTTTCCACACGATATATCTCAGGCATGGTTCTGGTCCAAAGCTTGGCAAGAGGGTGAGGCAGAGGCAGAGGCGGATATCAAGGCAGGCCGGGTCAAGAGCTTCCGCTCTACCGAGGCTCTCTTGAAGGACCTTGATGCCTAGGCGTTCAGAGAAACTCTTCGCTGAAGCCCAGCGTTATCTTCCCGGCGGCGTTGATAGCCCTGTCCGCGCCTTTCGCGCCGTCGGAGGCTCGCCTCGCTTCATCGCTCGAGGCAAGGGCCCATACCTTTTCGATGCCGATGGCAAAAAGTACATCGACTATGTTGGCTCTTGGGGGCCGTTGATTCTCGGCCACGCGCACCCGAAGGTTGTTGCTGCGCTCCAAAAAGCGGCGAAGCTCGGCACAAGTTACGGAGCGCCGACCGAGCTTGAGACGACACTGGCAAAGCTGGTCGTCAAGGCCTTTCCCTCGATAGAGATGATGCGCTTTGTCAGCTCTGGCACGGAAGCCTGCATGAGCGCCATCCGCGCCGCGCGCGCATTCACTAGTCGCGACAAGATAATCAAGTTCGATGGCTGCTATCACGGCCATTCCGACGGCCTGTTGGTGAAGGCTGGCTCCGGCGGCGCAACCTTTGGCGTGCCGGATAGCGCAGGTGTGCCTGCGGCCTATGCAGGCCTGACGCTGGTTGCCAAATACAACGACACCGATTCGGTCGAAGGGCTGCTCAAGGCGAACAAGGGAGAAGTCGCCGCCATCATCGTCGAGCCTATTGCGGCGAACATGGGCGTTGTGCCGCCAAAGCCGGGATTTTTGAAGGTGCTGCGCTCTTTGGCCGATGCTCACGGCGCGCTCCTTATCTTTGATGAGGTTATCAGCGGCTTTCGCGTTGCCTTAGGCGGAGCGCAGGAGCTTTACGGCATGAAGGCAGACCTCACATGCCTCGGGAAGATTATCGGCGGCGGTATGCCGGTCGGCGCATACGGTGGACGGCGAGAAATCATGGAGAGGATCGCGCCGCTTGGTCCTGCCTATCAGGCGGGAACGCTGTCCGGCAATCCACTTGCCATGACTGCGGGAATCGAAACGCTGAAGCTGTTATCCAAGCCGAACGTCTACAAGCGGTTAGAGAAGACGTCGGCGAAGCTGGAAGTTGGCCTTCGCACTGCCGCCCGCGATGCGCATCGCGACGTCGCCATCACGCGCATCGGCTCACTGCTCACACTCTTCTTCGCCGCCTCCTCTGCCGATTCTTGGGATGCTGTTGCCAAAGCTGACCGCAAGCAGTTCGGCGACTTTTTCCACAAGATGCTGAAGTCGGGCGTCTACCTGCCGCCATCCCAGTTTGAGGCGTGGTTCGTCTCCCTTGCCCATAACGATGCAGATATCGACAAGACGGTGAAGGCCTCGGCAAAGGCCCTGGCGACGTAGTCCCGGCTATCCACAAGCGGCGGTTTTCCCTTGTCGGCATTTTCCTAGATGCTGTATACTACCCCCACTCTTTCGGGGGTGGTGTATGAAGCTGTCTTGTTTGCAAGAGAACCTCAGTCGCGGGCTGGCCATCGTTGGCCGCGCCGTTGCGACACGCACGACATTGCCTATTACGAATAATGTCTTTTTGGCGACGGAGAACGGCCGCTTGAAACTGGCGGCGACAAACCTCGAAATTGCCATCGTCCACTGGGTGGGTGCAAAGGTCGAAAAGGAAGGCGCCATCACGGTGCCTGCGCGCCTTCTAACTGACTTCGTCAATTCGCTTCCGAACGATAAGGTGGAGATGGAGCTGTCAGGGAAGTCGAAGAGCCTCCAGCTCAAGTGCGCGAAGTTCGAGGCGCGCTTCAGCGGCATGGACGCAGAAGACTTTCCTCCGATCCCTGCCATCGACCAGGGCATCACAATCAAGATAGAGGCCGAGCATCTGCGTACCGCGATCGGCCGGGTTGTGTTTGCGGCGGCGACGGAAGATTCACGGCCTGTGCTCACCGGGGTCAACGTTGAAGTGGAAGGCGATATGCTTACCCTGGCGGCGGCAGACGGCTTCCGCCTCTCCGTGGATAAGACGAAGATCACAACGCCTGTCAAGGAAAAGCTGTCGGTCATCATTCCTTCGCGCGCGCTCAATGAGGTCGGCAAGCTCATCGCGGAGGCGAAGGATCCGGTGACGATCACTGTGAACACGGCAAAGAGCCAGGTGCTCTTCTCGATGGAGAATGCCCGGCTTGTCTCGCAGTTAATCCAAGGGAACTTTCCAAACTACTCGCAACTCATCCCGCAAAAGCACTCCACAAGAGTCACTGTTGACCTGGAGGAGTTCCTTCGCGCGACGAAGGCCGCCTCCATCTTCGCCCGCGATGCGAGCGGCATCGTGCGCTTACTCATGTCGCCCAAGGATGGTTCGGACGGCGAAGGCAAAGTGACGGTCTCGGCCCGTGCCGAGGAAGTGGGCGACAACGTTGGCGAGGTCGAGGCGAACATCGAGGGGCCAGAGGCGAAGATCGCTTTCAACGCCAAATATATGACTGACGTGCTCAACGTGATCGGCAAAGGCGAGCTTATGTTGGATGTCACCAATGCCTCAAGCCCAGGTCTTTTCCACCTCACCAGTGCTGCAAACTTCAAGCACGTTGTCATGCCGATGTTTGTTCAGTGGTAGGGGTCTATTGATTACACCTGCCGCCTCCCTACCCCAGGCCTAGCAACTCCTGCAGCACATAGGCGTTGTGTTCGCCCAGGTAGGGAAAGCGGCGGACGTCGGCTGGCGCGTTGGAGATGTGGAACGGCGGCGCGTGGTACGTGAACGACTCGTCGTCGGGGTGCTGGCGAACTGCCAAGTAGCCTCGGTGCGCTAACTGCGGGTCGCTCTGCACATCCCCGGGTTTTTGAACCGCGCCTGCATTGACGCCTGCAGCCTGCAATTGCGCCATCGCCTCGCGGGGCGTGCGTTCGCTCGTCCACCCTTCGATGAGTCGCTCGATTTCCGTTTCGCTTCCCCGCCGCGCGCGAAGTGTTGCGAAACGCCCATCGCGCGCCACCTCAGGCCTGCCGATGACCGCGCATAGCTTTGCCCACTCCTCGTCGGTGTGAACGGCGATTGCGCACCAGGCGTCGTTCCCGCGACAGCGAAATGCGCCGTGGGGAGAAGCGTCCGGCGCGCGGTTTCCTTGCCGTACAGCCACCTCGCCTGTAATCTGGTAGTTCAGCATCGCAGGCTCGATGAAAAGCAGCGGTGCTTCAAGCTGGGAGAGGTCGATATATGCGCCCTTGCCGGTGATGCGGCGGCGCTCGAGTGCCGCGAGGATCGCTGAGAGCGTAAGGGGGGGGCCGATGTAATCGGTGTATGCGCCGACGGGCAGGCACGGTTCCCGATCGGGCCAGCCGGTGACGTGGACAAAGCCTCCCCTGGCGGCGAGTCCTGCGCCAAGGCCGATGTGGTTCGCGTGCGGTCCCGTCTGTCCCAGAGCGCTCATGCTGATCATGACGAGGTCGGGCCGGATAGCGCGCAGGCGCTCGTAAGTCATCCCCCAGCCCTTCAGCACCCGCGGCGAGTAGTTCTCCACAAGAACGTCCGATTGTGCGATGAGGGCGATAGCTGCATCGATTGACCCTGGCTGGGCCATATCGAGCGTGAGAGATAATTTCGAATGGTTGTATTGCGCGAAGCGGGCGCTATTCCCGCCCTTGACCTGGCCTCGCTTCGGCGGGTGAAAGCGCAGCTGGTCGGCGCGCGTCACACCCTCGATCTTGATGACCTCCGCGCCGTAGTCGCCCAGCGCCGTCCCAGTGAGGGGGCCAGCGATGAGCGTTGAAAACTCGACGACTCGAATGCCGTGCAGGGGAGTTGTTGCTGCTTTGCCCGTCATAGCACACCCTGCGCATGAAGCTGTTTAATCTCGCTCTGCTTTAGCTTGAGCATGCTCCCAAAGACGCTCGCGTTGTGCTCTCCGCCACGTGGTGTGGGCCTTGCGTCTGATGCGGATTCCTCTGGGCAGAGGATAAACGTCCCAGGATGAAGAACGTCGCGGCCCAGGTCAGGATGACGGACGTCGTAGAAGAAGTTGCGTGCCTTCAGTTGACTATCGGCGTAAATATCGGCGACGGTGCTGATAGAATCGGCGAGTAGGCGGCGCTTGACGGCTTCTTCGCGAATCTCAGCCTTCGTCTTCGTCGCGAAGAACCGCAGGAAGACATCCTCGTACTCCGTGAGTTGTTCTTTTGAAAGCTGCTCGATTTTCGTATTGCCAAAGTCTACGTTCCCGAGAGATCCGGCCATCCCCTCTTCCTTGAGCCACTGCACCATCGGCGTCATGAACGGGACAGCATTCCTGCCGAAGTTGAGGAGGAAGGCAAGGTGCCCGTCTTTGCACGGATAGATAGCGCGACGGGAGATGTTCGTCACCATCCGGCTGCCTTCGCGCTTGAACTCTCCCTTGTTTACCTCCCACGCTGGGAGGGCGCCGCCGATGAGGAGGATAAGCGAGTCGAGGATGGCGCAATCGACATGACTACCCTCGCCGCTCTTGGCTCGCGCGGCGTGCGCCATCAGTGTGCCGGCTGCTGCCTGGCTGCACCCATGCGCGATCGCCTGCTCGATGGAGACGCGAACTGGCGGGCGGTCGGGATCGCCGATGAGGTTCATCACACCGCCGAGCGCCATCAGCGTCAGGTCGGAATAGCGATAGTCACGATAGGGGCCGCTCTGCCCAAAGCCGGTGACGGACGTGAGGACGATGCCTGGGTTAATCTTCCGCAACTCTTCGAATCCCAGGCCGATCCTATCCATCTGCCCTGGGGCGAACGACTCGATGACGAAGTCGGTTTTGGCGACGAGCCTTTTGAAAAGCGCCTTGCCCTGGGGTCGTGTGATATCGAGTGTGATGCTCTCTTTATTGTGGTTGTAGGCGAGCCACACGAGGCTGTGCTGTCTGCCCTTCACCTGGGCAACGACTGGTCCCGATGCGCGCTCCGGGTCGCCGCCTGGTGGCTCGACCTTTATGACGCGAACGCCCAGGTCGGCAAGGATGCGCCCTGCCATGAAGCCAGTGTGGTCGGTAAGGTCGAGCGCGGTGAGATGAGAGAGGAAGCTGTATCTGCCTGGCACACTGCGCCCCTAGACGACGCCTTGCTCTTGTAGCTGCTTGAGCTTGGCCGCGTCATAGCCAAGGATCGTGGAATAGATCTCCGCATTATGCTGGCCAAGCTCCGGCGCGGGACGGTTGAAGTTGAACTCCATCCCCGACATATGCTGGAAGGGCGAGCCGATGACTTTGAGCGTCCCGACTTTTGGCTGGTCAACCTCTCGTATCATCCCCCGTTGCTCGATGTGCTTGTCGTGCAGGAGCTGATCGACGGACTTGACGATTCCTGAGGCCACGCGGTTCTTCAGGAGTATCTGCATCGCCTCCTCCGCCGTCTTATCGCTCAGCCACACGTCGATGAGCGCGTCGGCGTCCTGCCGGTGCTTGCGCCGTCCCTTGCGCCCTGCCCAGTCGGGGTCGTTCGCCAGCTCGTCGCCGCCGATGAGCTTCAGCATCGTCTGCCACTGGCGGTTGGAGACGCACCCGATGTAGATGTAGTCGTCCTTTGCCTTGAAAACGCCGCGCCCTGCCATCTCGTTCT
>CAMAVV010000009.1 GCA_945861815.1 Thermoflexus hugenholtzii JAD2 | reverse complement strand
CGGAGTTCTGATGCGGATGCGAACGGTGGCGCTGTCAACGACTTCGACTCCGGAGACATCGCGAGCGCGACCGGAAAGGCGATCTGACAGACCGACGATGTCATCAAGGTAGACGCCTGCAACTTCGGAGCGTAGCTCAGGGTCAGCGGCTCGCTCGATGGAATATTTCACATCCTGGGCAGTGACTGCCCTGCCGCTGTGAAACTTCGCGTTGCTGCGCAACTTGAAGAGATACGTTCTCCCGCCGTCCGACACCTGCCAGCTTTCGGCGATGTCCGAGACAACGCGAAGCTCTCGATCCAGCGTCACCAGCCCGCTGAAGACCTGCTGCGCATAGCGCGCCGACGTCGCATCGCCGATAACCGCCGGATCGAACACCGTAGGCGAATCATCCCGGAACGTGAACGATTGCGAGCGGCGCACACCGAAGGGCATCTGCTCCTTGAGGCGAAAACTTCTCACGATTCGCTCTAAGTCTGCCCGCCGGGTCTCGAAATCCGTCCGGATCGTCTGAGCGAGGATCTGGAATATCTGACTGCCTCGCGGCACGATGAGCAGTGTGCCGGTGAGCGTTACCTGCTGTCCTGGGATCTCGATGACATAGCTATAGGCCTTGGTGCCGTCCTGGAGCGTCACATCGCCTTCGCTGAGGACTCTCGTCTGCGCGACGGCGCTTCTGAACGTCTGCAGAACCTCGGCGGCGTAGTCCTTCGGCTGGCCTAGCTTCTGCGCCCATGAGAGGTCAAGAAGCAGCCGGGGCACTCCGATATCGCTGCTGGCGAAGAAGAGCGGTTCGCCGCTGGCTATGTCACCAGCTTCCTTTTCCCAGTTCTCCGGATAGCTGATGGAAAAGCCGAACGTCGTGTTCTCATACGTCGCCAGTGCGCCGAGGGGCGCAGGAGTTGGAGGTGGGGCAGTGGTTGGAGTCGGCGTTGGCGCTGTCGTCGGCGTCGGCGTTGGCCGTGGCGTCACCGTGGGGAGAACGGTAGGCGTAACCGTCGGGAAAGGCGTTGCAGTGGGTCCAGCCGATGGAACGGGCGACGGCGCTGCGCTAGGCTCAGGCGTGGGCGTCGCTGAACTGCCACTGGAGCAAGAGGTAATGATGAGGACTAAGGCCGAGAATAGAGACAAGGAGAGGAGGCGCGTTCTGCCGGGCTTTCTCATTATCGTGGTCCCCTTCCTGCTGTTATGCCGTCTCTATCTGAATACGACGCGATGCTATTATAGGTTTGCCGTTCAGGATGTTCCACAAGAAGGTGAAGAGGCAGGGGCACTGAAAGAAGAAAAGATGACGCTGTTCGCTACCCATCATGTGCATGCCACTTCGGATACCGCCGCTGGTCAGCCCCTCCTCTCCATCGAGAAGGTCAGCGTGCAGTTTGCCGCGCGCAAGGGCCTTCTCGGAAGGACCATCGTCCGCGCCGTGAACGATGTGTCCCTCGCCCTCCATCGTGGCGAGACGGTCGCTGTCGTCGGCGAATCGGGCAGCGGCAAGACCACCCTGGGGCGCGCCTCCCTTGGCCTTGTGGAGCCGGCGAGCGGGCGCGTCACCTTCGATGGCAAAGTGGTCACCGGGCAGACCGAATCCCAGCGCAAGTGGTTTCGCCGCAGGGCGCAGGCCGTCTTCCAAGACCCCTACTCCAGCATGAACGCCTACATGACCGTGGGCCAGATCGTTGAAGAGCCTTTGCTGGTGCACGGCATGGGGAAGCGGGAGGAGCGCCTGGCGCGAGTCGCCCAGGCCCTCCAAGATGTGCGACTCAGCCCGCCCGACGACTTTATTGGCAAATACCCACACACCCTCTCCGGCGGCCAGCGTCAGCGTGTTGGCATCGCCCGCGCCTTGGTGATGCGGCCTGAGTACATCGTCGCCGATGAACCCGTCTCCATGATCGACGCCTCCAGCAGGGCCGAGGTCCTCTATTTGATGCGCGACCTCCAGCGCCGCTACGGCATCGCCTTCCTCTTCATCACCCACGATATCGCCAGCGCCGCCCACTTCTCCAACCGCGTCGCCGTCATGTACCTGGGGCGCATCGTGGAGCTTGGCCCGCCGCGCGCCGTCGTCAACGACCCCTTGCACCCCTACACCCGCGCCCTCATCGAAGCCGTTCCCGAACCAGACCCGGCGAACCGGCTGCGGATGCGTCAGGTCGTTCCCGGCGAACCGCCTTCGCCTTCGAATCTCCCGGCAGGCTGTTCCTTCCACCCCCGCTGCCCACGAGTCATCAAAGGTACCTGCGAAGCCACCGTCCCTCCGCTGCAAGAGATCAAACCCGGCCACTTCGCCGCTTGCTACCTGTATAAAACGTAGGTGGCTTTTTGGCTGGTCGCCCTCCGATTCCGTCCACCATTTCAGCCCCTCTGTGCTACAATCACCCCTGGATTTTCACTCCAATACCTTTGCCAGGAATGACTATGCCTACACCCCTCCGCGTCGGCCACAGCCCAGACGCCGACGACGCCTTTATGTTCTACGGCATCGCTAAGGGAGTTGTCTCCCCTGGCCAATATAAAATCGTCCATGTTATCAAGGACATCCAAGCGCTCAACGAACTCGCCTTGAAGGGCGGCCTTGAAGTGACGGCCATCTCCACGGCTATGTACCCCAAAGTTGCTGATAGCTACCGCATCCTCTCCTGCGGGGCCTCCATCGGTCGCAAGTATGGCCCCATCATCCTCACCAAGCCTGGCCCTTTAGGCAAAGCCGGTTCGAAAGTTACCGGAGACCCCAAGAAACTCCTCAAGGGAATGCGCATCGCCATCCCTGGGGAAAACACCACCGCATACCTCCTTCTTCGTATCTTCACCTCCGGCTTCACGCCCGTCATCATGAACTTCGACGCCGTTCTGCCCGCCCTCGATAAGGGAGAGGTGGACGCCGCCCTGGTCATCCACGAAGGCCAGGTCATTTGGAAAGACAAGGGCTACGTGAACCTCCTTGACCTGGGAGAAGCATGGTTCAATGAGACCAAACTGCCGATCCCCCTCGGCCTCGATGTCGTCCGCCGCGACCTGGGCGAGAAAGAGATTCAGTTCATCTACAAGATGCTCTACGACAGCATCATGCTCACGCGCAAGGACGAAGACGGAGCGCTCGACTACTCCATGAAGTACGGGCGGGGGATCGACCGTGAAACCATCCGCAAGTTCGTGCGCATGTATGTGAACGAGGACACCGAGCAGATGGGGCAGGAAGGCAAGCGCTCCCTGAAGGCCCTCTTCACCAAAGCCAAGGAGCGAGGCCTCCTCGCGAAGGTTCCTCCCCTTGATATCGTCGGGCTGAAATAACGCCTGCCTCCGGCCATGCAACCGCTTGACGGCATCAAGATCGTTGACCTCTCAGCCCTGGCGCCGGGACCCTTCTGCTCCATGGTCCTCTCCGACCTCGGCGCCGATGTTCTCCTCATCGAGCCGCCTCCCGGCGCAACGAGCCGCGGCCCCTTTGACCCTACCAACGACCTAGTGCGCGATGCCGCCTTCGACCCCTTCCGCCGCAACAAGCGCAGCATCACCCTCAACCTGAAAGACAAAGAGGCCCAGCAGGTCGTCCACCGCCTCGCCAAGGATGCCGACGTCTTTATGGAAGGCTTTCGCCCTGGTGTGACCGAACGCCTCGGCGTCGATTACCAGACGCTGAGGAAGGTCAACAAGCGCATCGTCTACTGCTCCATCACCGGCTTTGGCCAGGACGGGCCGTACAAGAACCTCCCCGGCCATGACGTGAACTATCTCTCCATCGCCGGCGTCCTCGGCATCATCGGCAACGGCGACGGCAAGCCGGTGCCCCCATATAACATCATCGCCGACTTCGCAGCCGGCGGCCTCCTCTCCGCCGTCTCCATCCTCTCCGCCCTCTGGGCGCGCCAGAAGACCGGCGAAGGGCAGCACATCGATATCTCCCTCACCGATGGCAGCGTCTACCTCCTCGCCCAGATTGCCTACGACTATTTCCACAAAGGCACCAAGGTCCGCCCCGGCAAGATGCGCCTGAACGGCGGCTTTCCCGATTACGACACCTATATCTGCAAAGATGGGGAATATATCTCCATCGGCTGCTTGGAGGCAAAGTTCTGGGAGAACCTGTGCAAAGCCCTCCACAAAGAAGAGTTCATCAACGCGCGTCCGCCCGGAGACAAGCCGGAAGGCGGCGCACACATCCGCGCCGAACTCGCACGCATCTTCTTGACCAAGACCCGCGACGAATGGTTTGCCTATCTCTACGATAAAGACATCGCCGTTGCCAAGGTGAACCACGTAGAAGAGATCGAAAAGGACCCCCATCTCTTGGCGCGACAGATGATCGTCGACGTGCCTGGGCCGCGCGGGCAGGCGTACCGCCAGGTGGGCGTTGGCCCGCGCCTCAGCGCGACGCCAGGGAAGATCCGCAGCACAGGCGTGCCCCAGGGCAGCAGCACTAAAGAGGTTCTGACGGAGATGGGGTACAGCAAGTCGGAAGTCGAGCGGCTCATCGCCACTGGAGCCGCCGTTCAGGCGTAGATAGAGGCATCTCCCCCACTGCATGCGAAGGGCAAAATCATGAACAATCACCAAACCGGCATCTTCGAGCGATTGCAGAAGCACCTCACCATCTTCGTCTTTGACCTCAAAGACAAGCGCGCGCTTAAGGCTTCCTTCGAGACACTCTGGGAGGACTTGAACGAACGCCTTCTCGATTGGCACAGCGGCGCGGCCCTCACAGTGACCATCGGCTTTGGCCTCCCCCTCTTCGAAAAGCTGGGCAAAGCCAGCCTCAAGCCGAAAGCTCTACGCATCATGCCCACCTGGGAGCGCGACGCCTTCGACCCGAAGAAGGAACAAGGCGACCTGCTGGTCCAGATCTGCAGCAACGAACGGTCGGTGAACTTTCACGTCGAACGCGCCATCCTCGCCCACCTGGAGAAGAGCTTCGCCCTCAAAGCCCATCACGAAGGCTTCGGCCTTCCGGAAAGCCGTGGCCAGCTCGGCTTCGTCGATGGCACAGGCAACCCGAAGGGAGACGGCGCATATCCTGCGGCCCTCATCGGCGATGAGGAGAAGCGACATGCCGGGGGCACGTATATGGTCGTGCGAAAGATTCGCGAGGATGTGAAGCGCTGGGAGGCCCTCAGCCTCGATGAACAGGAGCGACGTATCGGTCGCCGCAAGGCCGACAGCGCCAAACTTGAACCACGGCAGAAGACACCCGCCTCAAGCCACGTAGAGAAGAGCAGCTTTACCGGGAAGCATGGCGATGTTGAGCTCCTTCGCCGCAGCATCCCCTATGGCTCGCCTGATGAGACAGGGCTCATCTTCATCTGCTACGTCCGCAGCTTGGATCAATTCGAAACCATCAAGAACCAGATGGTCAGCCCCAAGTCCCAAGGGGAAACCACAGGCAAAGACGGCATCCATGACTTCTCTACTCCCGTCTCCGGGGGCTACTACTTCATCCCTCCCAAGCCTGCCGAAGGCGGCTTCCTCGGTGACTTCCTGGCCTAGCGGGGCTTTGCCATAAATATCGAAACCCTCTCCAAGGAACGCCTCAAGCGCACGTCTGGCCGCTGGCATGATGCCACCATGAGCGGTCGAACTTTTGCCCTGCCGCCGCGTCACCCCTTGCCCCCAGGCGTCTCCCTCCCGCCGGACGTTGCCCATCTCCACGGAGAATCGGAGACTGGCGCCTTTCTCTTCTGGAGTCTGGCAGAATCGAGGCTCGTGCTTCCCCCGTTTCCCGTTGATCGCTTCAAAGAGACGGCGGGCTGGCACATCGGGCCGATGCACAGCCTCCTGGACAAGCCGCGCCGCATCGCCGTGGTGCTCGTTCGCCTCGGCGGCTTCGCCATCGGCGTCTTTGAAGGCGAGCGCCTCATCGCCTCTAAGGTCGATTCCCCTTTCGTGAAGGGGCGTCACCGGGCTGGCGGCAGCTCGTCCGGCAGATTCGCGCGCCGCCGGGAGGGGCAGGCACGTTCACTCTTCGATAAAGCCTGCGAAACCTTCCGGGACGTCGTAGAGCCCCATCGGGCGTCCCTCGACTATCTCGTGCTCGGCGGCGACCGCATGACCCTGGTCGACTTTGAGAAGCGCTGTGGCTATCTCTCCAACTTCCGGGCCATCCGCCTGCATCGCATCCTCCACGTTCCCGACCCGAGACAGAAAGTGCTGGAAAACGCCATCCAGATTGCCTATATGAGCCAGGTCCTGACCTTTATTCCAGCACACCCCTCGCCTTCCTGACCACAATTCTCATGCGATTCTCGCACATGCTGATCCCCACTCCTGCGGCTGGTACATGGTAGACTCGCCCGTCGGACGTCCTCCTCCGGTGACCGGAAATGCCGAACAAACGAAAAAACATAAAGAAAAGCGCATGGCCTAGCGGGCCACGACCCAAGGCTACAAAAGGCTCCCAGGCGGACGTCCTCAGCCGCCTCACCCAGCGGATGAGCGAAACCCTGGACGTTGAGCAGATCCTCCAGGCTGTTGTCGCTGCCGCGTGCCAGCTCACCGGCGCGAAGTATGGCGCGATCGGCATCTTCGACCCCTCGGGCCGCATCACCCAGTTCATCACCCACGGCATCACAGAGGAAGAGCGGAAGCGCATCGGGAGCTTGCCCGTTGGCAAAGGCATCCTCGGGCTTCTTCGCGACACGAAAACGCCTCTGCGCATCGGCGACCTCTCGAAACACTCGCGCTCGCATGGTTTCCCTCCGAACCATCCAAAGATGCGGTCGTTCCTTGGCGCTCCCATGCGCTTTGGAGAGGAGTTCCTCGGGAATATCTACCTGACGGAAAAGGCAGGCGGGCTGGCCTTTACAGAGCAAGACCAGCATATGCTAACCCTGTTCAGCAGCCAGGCGGCTATCACCGTACGCAACGCGCGCTTCCATCAAACGGTGAAAGAGGCGCTGCGCCAGCTTGAAACCATCGTCGACCTCTCCCCCACAGGTGTCCTTGTCATCGAGGCAAAGACGCAAAAGGTCCTCATCATCAATCAAGAGGCAAAGCGCATCCTTCGCCTGAATGCCAATACAGGAGACATCTTCCCCATCGGGAAGACGGGTATCGATTCCAGAACGCCCGATGGACGGAAGATCGAGTCCCACGAACCAACCATGGTGCGCGCGCTCTCCCGGGGGGAACGGACGGTGGCGCAGGAGATGCGCCTCGTCTTCCCGGATGGCCAGAGCACCCTCGTCCTCATCAACAGCACCCCCTTGTACGGCGCTCAGGGTGAGGTTGCCTCCGTCGTCTCTACCATCCTTGACCTTACCCCGATTGAAGAGGCCGAACGCCAACGCAGCGAATTCCTAGGCATGGTAAGCCACGAGCTGAAAACGCCCCTCACAGCCATCAAGGGCTCTGCGGCAATGGCGCGCGGCTCTAAACGGCCCCTCAACGCTGACGAGACGAATGAGCTCTTCGAAATTATTGATGAGCAGGCAGACCGCCTCCGCGACCTGGTAGACAACCTTCTCGATGTCAGCCGCATCGAGGCTGGAACCCTCTCCGTCTATCCGGAGCCAGTAGAACTAGGCGCCATCCTCAAAGACGCCCTGGCCCAGTTCTCCCATAGCAATCCCGGCCGCGAGGTGCACGCGCCGTCCTCAGGCTCCCTAGCCTGGGTCAATGCCGATAAACGCCGGGTTATTCAAGTTTTCGTCAACTTGCTCAACAACGCCGCGAAGTTCTCCCCGGATCGAAGCCCCATCGTTATATCTGTCGCCCCTTCGGAGACATCCGTCGAGATCGCCGTGCGCGACTCCGGGCGCGGGATACCCGCCGATAAGATGCCGAACCTTTTCAGAAAGTTCTCACAGGTCCACCAGGACAAGGGTGCGAAGCTCGGCGGCACGGGCCTGGGCCTCGCCATCTGCAAGGGCATCGTCGATGCCCACGGCGGCCGCATCTGGGCGCGCAGCGATGGTGAGGGCAAGGGTTCAACCTTCGCCTTCACGCTGCCGCTCTCTCCAGTGCAGGGCAAGCCATCGGCGAAGGAGCCCCAGCAGGCAAATGTCGCCGCGCGCGCCAACCTCATGGGCAGCGTCAGCCACGCCGGTGAGCGCACGCGCATCATGGCGGTGGACGACGACCCCCAAATTCTGCGCCTTGTCCGGCGCGTCCTCGATGAAGCTGGCTACAAGCCCATCCTCGCGCGAACTTCCGAAGAACTCTTTGACTTGCTCGACAAGGAAAAGGTCGACCTCTTCCTGCTCGATATGAATATCCCCGGCGTCACTGGCTTCGATCTGCTCAAGACTGTCAGAGAGTCATCCGGCGCGCCGGTCATCTTCCTCACCGCAGTCGATGATCCCGAGACCAAGGCGAAGGCGCTCAAAGCCGGCGCTGACGACTACATCACAAAGCCCTTTTCGCCCGTCGAATTGACCGCTCGCGTCGAGGCCGTCTTGCGCAGGCGCTCCATGACGGATGTCCTGGATAGAAAGCCGCCCTTCACACTGGGCGGCCTCTCTATCAACTTCACTGAACGGCGTGTCGCCATCGCCGGAAATCCTGTGCAACTCTCGGCGACCGAATACAAGATTCTGTATGAGCTTGCCACGAACGCCGGCCGCGTCCTGACCCACGACCAGATCCTCCATCGCGTCTGGGGCCCGGAATACTCTGGAGAAACCGAACTGGTGCGCTCCTTCGTTCGCAACCTGCGCTCCAAACTGCATGACGATGCGCGCAACCCGCGTTACGTCCTCACCGAGCCGCAGGTCGGCTACCGCATGCCTAAGCCGTAGTGGTGCGCCCCTAACCGCGGCTTCTCCCTTGTCGCCCTTTTTCACAGCTTCTTCACGCCTTCCTTCCATCGCTTCACGCCCTCTTCATGCCCTCATCGGAAACTAGCCCCGTGTAGTTCCACATGCGAGGAAACGCCAGGTGCTTCCCGTGACAACGGTGCTTATCGTCGAGGACGACAAAGGTGTGCGAAGGATGTTGCGGTTTGCCATGCGCGAAGCAGGCTTTGACGTGGTGGAGGCTGAGACCGGACTGGACGCCCTGAGTCTCCTTAACACGGCAAACGTCGATGCGGTCGTCCTCGACCTCGGTCTCCCTGACCAGGCAGGCGGATTGGTATTGAACAAGTTACGCGCACCCACGAAGGCACGGCAAAAAGAGATTGCCTGGCTCGCAGTCTCGGCAGTCGATGCCCGCGAAGCAGAGATGACCTTCGGAAAGTTCGACGGCAGATTCATCCCTAAACCGTATGACCCCTGGCAACTGATCGGAAGAATCAAGTCTATGTTGGCTCAATCGAATGATGGAACGCGCTAGCAAAGGAAACGTATGCTCTACTTCAAGTCCTGTCCCAAATGCGGCGGCGATGTCTACCTCGACCGCGACCTCTACGGCACGTTCATGGCCTGCTTCCAGTGCGGCCATACGCTAAACGTCGCTGAGGAAAAGAAGACACTGGCAGCGGCCAAAGCCCCAGGCAAAGACAAGGTCAAAGTCGGCATCGCCTAGGGCTGCGCTCTTCCCAAAAGCAAAAGAAAAGGCGGCCTTCCGGCCGCCTTTTCTGCGTTCATTCTAGAGTCACGAGGCATCGCGGCGCTAGAACTGCCACCATTCGAACCACTTGCCCATCGGCATCTCCAGGATGACGATGTCCCGCAGGCGGCCATCCACATCCTTCGCATGCCCGGGAAGCAGTCCGACCCGGACAAAGCCGACGTATTCGGCGGCCTTGATCGCCTGGTCTTCCTTCTCAGCAACCGCCTCGATCTTCACCCGCTCGATGCCATTCGCATTAGCCACTCCGGCCAGCTCATGAAGAAGCAGGGTGCCCAAACCCTTTTGCCGGTAGATCGGGTCCACGATGATTCTTATCTCAGCAACGTGGCGGCGCGCACTGGCGCGGGTCCTATGCAGCGTGCCGTCGCCCACGATCCTGCCGCTTGCCCACGCGAGGATCGGCAGCGCCCTGTCGTAATCAAGCTCTTGTGCCCAACGCTTGATGATGCTCGGATTGACAACGTCTTCCTTCAGATAGTAACGGTCCTCGGAAGAGACTCGCTTGAAAAAGGCTAACAACTCCTGTTCATCGGCGGCGGCCATCGGCTTGAATATGATCTTGGTGCTGTCTCGCAGGCTGATATCTTTTGGGTAGGCCGTCAGTTTGTAGATATGCTGCTTGCTCATCGCGTCTCCTTGTAGGTCATGTTATGTATGAGTCCCTCTCCCCCTAGCCCCTCTCTTCACAATCGATGCGCGCTTTCGCGGCAAAGTCATGGACGCAGCAACAACACCGGGCGAGGCGAGGCGCGCAATATCCGGTCTGCAACACTGCCCAGAACAAACCGCCCCAATCCCGATCGGCCGTGTGTGGACATCACCACCATGCTCCCGGCCATGTCCGCCGCATAGTCGATCACGTTGTTGGCGGCATCGCCACGAACGGCCTTCGTGGTCACCTTCACGCCTCGCGCTCGCAGAGCCTCCGCCTTCTCCTTCAAGTACTCCGTCGCCGACTCCATCATGTACTCGTTGATGCGCGGGTCGTAGGCCTGGGGATCGACTCCGGCAAATGCCATCGTCGCCGTTGACACCACGCGGATGAGCGCTACGGACATCGCAAGGCGGCTCGCGAACTCCTCCACGGTCGGCAACACAGACTCGCCAAGCTCGGAGCCGTCCAAGGGCACCACCGCTACCCGGAGCGCGCCTTGTGCCGACTTCTTGGCTTGCGGCTTGTTGAGCAACATCGGCAAGCCCGTTGCATGGATGACCTTGTCGGTCGTGCTCCCGTAGACAAGTCTCCCTACGCCCGATCGGCCATGCGTTGACATCGCGATCAGGTCGTACTTCTTCTTTTTCGCCAGGTTCACGATCTCATCGGCCGGCTTGCCTGACAGTTCGGCGGTGTCTGCGGCGATGCCCGCATCCTTCAGATTGCCCGCGACGCCGTTGAGATACGCGTTCGGCGTCACACCCTTAAAGCGCGCCTTCGCAACAGTGGCGTTCTCCTCCGAATTGGAGACATACAGCACCGTAACCTGGGCTCTCCCAGCCTTGGCCAGCCCTTCAACAAATGGGATGATGCCCTCGCTCAGTTCAGAACCGTCAAGCGCCAGCAATATCTTCTTGAACACGTCGCTACCCCTTTCGTGCTGTCTGCCGCGCCTTGCGTCCAATTGGACAGCCCACGGTGACACATAGTACACCGTCGCGACGACTCATAGCGTACATTTCATGCGTGATGGCATCGTGAATGCGCGCGTGGCCTCTGTGAAGAAGCTGTGAAGAACAGACCGGGCCGCAACACCCCTGGGCCGCGCCTTCCGCCGTCAAGGGGGCCTATGCTAGAATGAAACGCCGGATTCAGCCCCCTTATCGAGACACAGCCTACCATCATGCCCGAACGCATCTTCATCGGCGTCGCCTGGCCTTACGCCAACAGTTCACTCCACCTTGGGCATGTCGCCGGCGCCTATCTTCCCGCCGATATCCTCGCGCGCTATCACAGACTGAAGGGCAACCATGTCCTTATGGTCTCCGGCAGCGACCAGCACGGCACCCCCATCACCGTTCGCGCTGAAGAAGAGAAGATCACGCCTCAGCAGGTCGTTGACCGCTACCAGCCTGAGTTTCTCGATTGTTGGCGGCGTCTGGGCATCACCTTCGATATCTTCACCCACACCCGCACGCAGAATCATGAGCGCACCGTCCACGAGATATTCCTTCGACTCCTTGAAAAGGGCCTCATCTACAAAAAGACGATGTCCATGCCCTATTCGACGGTCTCCAAACGATTCCTCCCTGATAGGTATGTGGAAGGTACCTGCCCCAACTGCGGCAAACCGGGAGCGCGGGGAGACCAGTGCGACAACTGCGGCAAAACGCTAGACCCTAAAGACCTCAAAGACATTCGCAGCAAGATCGCCGGAGATGTGCCTGAGTTTCGAGACACAGAGCACTTCTTCTTCAAACTGAGCGCTTTTGAAAGACCTCTCGCCGAGTGGGTCGCAAAGCAAGACCATTGGCGGCCCAATGTCAAGAACTTCACGGCGAACTACCTCAAGGATGGCCTGATCGACCGCGCTATCACGCGAGACCTGGACTGGGGCGTGCCGGTGCCGGTTCCCGGCTTCGAAAACAAGCGTATCTACGTCTGGTTCGAGGCCGTCATCGGCTATCTCTCCTCCACCAAAGAATGGGCACAGGCCTCCGGCAAGCCTGAAGCCTGGCGCGATTACTGGTACGGCGACGTGAAGCCCTATTATTTCCTCGGCAAGGACAACATCCCCTTTCATACGATTATTTGGCCTGCCATGCTCATGGCCTTTGATGCGCAGATGAAGCTACCCTATGACGTGCCCGCCAATGAGTTCCTGAACCTCGAAGGAATGAAGTTCTCCAAGAGCCGCAACTGGGCAGTCTGGCTGAAGGACTTCCTCGACCGCTTCGATCCTGACCCCCTCCGATACGTCCTCTCCATCAACATGCCCGAGACCGCCGATACTGATTTCTCCTGGAAAGAGTTCCTCCGCCGCAACAATGATGAGCTGGTGGCGACCTATGGCAACTTGGTGAACCGCGTCCTCAGCTTCACCTATCGCAGCTTCGATGGGCACATCCCTGAGAACGTTGACCCTTCAAAGCTCGGGGAGAGCAGCAAGGCCCTCATCGCCCAAGCCGAGCGCACCTTCAACGAGGTGGGCCACGCCCTGGCCAATTGCAAGTTCAAGGACGGCATCCGCATGGCGATGGAGCTTGCGAGAAACTCCAACCGCTACTTGGAAGAGCAATCGCCGTGGAAGAGCATCAAGACCGACCGCCAGTCAGCGGCCAACGCCTTGTGGACAGGCGCGCAAATTATCTCCTGCCTCAAGACCGTCCTCTATCCCTATATGCCCTTCACATCGGCAAAGGTCCACGACTACTTAGGATTCTCTGGAACGATAGAATCGGCCGGGTGGGTCTTCCAGCGGCCTGCCGCAGGGCAGAAGCTCAATCAGCCTGCGCCGCTCTTCGCTAAACTGGATGAGGAGGCTGTCGCCAAAGAGATGGCGGCGGCGCGCAGCTAAGGGGAAGAAGGGCTTCTACGGTTACCTTGGATATACAGCAGATCTACAAGCCCGTTGAGGCCGACCTTCTCCGGGTGAAGGAAACCCTCAGGAAGGCTGGCGCGGCCGAAGGGGCGAGCGGCCACGAGCACATGGCCGAGATGCTCGAACACGTCCTCGATGTCGGCGGCAAGCACGTTCGCCCTGCAATCACGCTCCTCGCCTCCAAGTTTCATCCTCACGACGACAAGCTGCCCGTTCTGATGGGCACTGCCGTTGAACTCCTCCACATCGCCACCCTGGTGCATGACGACACCATCGATAAGGCAGAGGTTCGCAGGGGCCGTCCCACCGTCAGCAGCCTGTGGGGCAAGGATGTCGCCCTCCTCGTCGGCGACTATATCTTCGCCAAGTCGGCCACCTACGTCTGCGATACGCAAAACGTGCGTGTCATCCGGACCTTTGCCGAGACGATCATGGAGCTATCGGCGGGCCAGCTGAAAGAATATATGGCAGCCTACGACTGGCAGCAGACCCGCGACCACTACTGGAAGCGCATCTTTGGCAAGACCGCCTCTCTCTTCTCCACGGCGGCGGAGACCGGCGCAATCTTGGGCGACGCCCCTGAGAATGAAGTCCAAGCCCTCAAGAGCTACGGCTATAACCTCGGCATGGCCTTCCAGGTCATCGACGATATCCTCGACTTCGAAGGAAGCCAGACCGTCGTCGGAAAGCCCGTCGGCAACGACCTTGCCCAGGGAACCCTGACCTTGCCCGCCATCGTCTTCATGGAGCGCCACCCCAAGGACGAATCTATAAAAGCCTTCTTTGAAGACAACGGGAATCAAGAGAAATGCCAGGTCGCTATCGATAAGATTCGGGAGGCCTCCAACATGGCGGAGGCCCATCGCATCGCAAACGGCCTCTGCGATACGGCAAAGAACGCTCTCAACATCCTGCCCATCTCACCGGCGCGAAAGTCGCTCCTAACACTCGCCGACTACGTTTGCGACCGCAACCTTTAGTCAGCGCTCCCACACCATCTGTCCGCCAAGAATCGTCTTCTCCACCTTCACCTCAGCCAGCCGCTCCACGTGCGTGCGCGAGATATCCTCGCTCAGCACCACCAGGTCGGCGAGCATATCCGGCGCAATCGTCCCTTTGAGCGACTCGTCGATAGAAGCGTAAGCACCTCCGCGAGTATAGGCCGCAACCGCCTCATGCAATGTGATGGCTTCCTTCGCGCCAACCTTCTCCCCGTTCCCAGCCCTTCGCGTGACCGCGGCGGCGATACCCCGCATCGGCTCTGGTGAAACCACGGGACAGTCCGAGCCGAAGGCCAGCCGCACCTGGGCCTGCTGGAGACTCTTCACCGGGTAAAGCCACTCCCTGTCTGCCGGTGGAACCTGCGCCAAGTACCGCTCTCCATGCTCGGCGATGAAGGCCGGCTGCGTCACCACGAGCATCCCCGCCTTGGCGAGCCTTGAGGCCAGCGCAGGAGGGCTCATGCCGCAATGCTCGACGCGATGGCGGTGGTCGTGGACACGCATCCCAGTAGAGGCAATGTCAGACGCCTCTTCAGCGGACCTCCATATGGCTCTTTCCACAGCTTCGATGGCCGCCTGTACTCCACCTGCCTCAGCCGCATGGAAGGCCACCTGAAAACCAGCGCTGTGTGCCGCGTAAACCTGCTCGTTAAGAGCCTCTTGCTGTGGCAGCACTCCCTCGCCCGTCTCATTGAGCATGAACTTGATCGCCCCAACAGCAAGGCCTGTGTCGCCTGAGCCAAAGGAAAAGCCGCGCTCTTGCAAAAGCGACAAGTCTGCAGGACCGAACATCTTATAGATGCGCAACAGAAGGCTGCCTTCGCCCTTGAGTCGCTGTATGTGCTCCCACTGCTCCATTGCCCGCGTCGGTGTTGCCTCATGGATGGAGGTCACGCCGTAGGAAAAGAGCTGTCGCTGCGCCGCGTCCATCTGAGCAGCCGATAGCGCTGGTGCGCCCCTTTCGGCGAGAATCTGCTCCATCTCCAGCAGGTAGCCCGTCAACTCCCCCGTGGCCGGGTCTCGCTCGATGACCGCTCCCTCAGGCTCAGGCGTCTCGCCCGTCACCCCAAGCATAGCCAGTGCAAGGCTGTTCAGCACAGAGGCGTGGCCTGAGCGGTGCGCCAGCTTCACAGGATGCCGCGGCGCGGCGGCATCAAGCTCCCACCGCGTTGGCGGGCGGCTCTCGGCAAGATAGAACTCCTCAAATCCCCAGGCCCGTACCCATTCACCTGGGCGAAGCGCTGCCGCGCGCCTTCGGATTGCCTCCTGGATCTGCCCGATGGATCGTGCCGCGCGGGGGCTGCAATCCACGCCCTGCAGGTTCGCGGCATAGGCGTAAAGATGCATGTGCGCATCGATGAAGCCTGGGATAACCGTCTTCCCTTGGCAATCGATGACCCTCGCCGCATCGACGGCATCCCTCGCCTCCTGCGCCTCTCCCACCCAAGCGATGCGGTCGCCGTTGATGGCCACGGCGGAGGCGGCAGGCCGCGCCGGGTCACAAGTAATCACACGGGCATTTGTCAGCAGCAGATCAGCCTTTGGCATATTGCTTACGGCATTGCCTTATGTGCGATTCTCTCAAGGAAAGCTCTGTCGCCAGGTTTCGTTTACCAGGATGACATGATACGATTTCCCCATCGGCCACTACGACCCTAGGCCGCCTCGGCTCCTCTGTTCCGCTATGGAAAACAAAGACGTCACAGAATTGGTGATGCACGTTGCCTTCCAGCTTACCGCGATTCTTATCGCCGCGAAGCTGGCCGGGGAGGTCTGTGAGCGCTGGCTCAAGATCCCTCCAGTCATAGGCGAGCTGCTGGCTGGTGTCTTGATCGGTCCCTTCGCCCTTGGCCATTTCGAGATCACAAGCCATTTTGGCGCGCTCTTCCCCAAGCCTCACGGCTATGGCGAAGCAGGCGGCCCTACGATTCCCGTCTCTATCGAGCTCTGGTCAGTCGGCCAGATAGGGGCCATCGTCCTGCTTTTTTTGGCAGGCCTGGAAACCGATGCCAAGCTCTTCCGAAAGTACGCCGGGCCTGGCGTAGCCGTCGCTGCAGGGGGCGTCATCCTCCCCTTCGTCTTCGGCATGACAGCAACGGTCTTCATGGGCTTTGCCGATAGCTTCACAGACCCCGAGGCCCTCTTCATGGGCGCAGTCATGACAGCAACCTCCGTGGGCATCACAGCGCGCGTCCTCAGCGAAAAGAAGAAACTCGATTCCCCTGAAGGCGTCACCGTCCTCGCCGCCGCCGTCATCGATGACGTCCTCGGCATCCTTATCCTCACTGTCGTCGTCGGCATCGCCGCCACAGGCTCCGTCTCCCCTGGGGAAGTGGCAAAGGTGGCGCTCAAAGCCGTGGGGTTTTGGCTAGGCCTTACCACCCTTGCCACCATCTTCGCGAACCACATCTCCCGCGCGATGTTGTGGTTTAAAGCCCCCGGCACAGCCCTTGCCTTGGCCGTAGCCCTCGCCCTCTTCTCCTCCGCCCTTGCTGAAACTTTTGGCCTCGCCATGATCATCGGCGCCTACTCCATCGGCCTCGCCCTCTCCAACACCCGCCTCAAGCACGCCATCGAACAGCCCCTCACCTCTATCGCTGCTCTCCTGGTACCCGTCTTCTTCGTCGTCATGGGCACTCTTGTGGATCTTGGCTCCATGGGCGAGGCCCTTGCCTTCGGCGTCGTGCTAACCCTTCTTGCGATAGTTGGCAAAGTCATCGGTGCAGGAGTGCCGGCGCTCTTCACCGGCTTTAACTTTCGCGGCGCATCGCGCATCGGCATCGGGATGCTGCCGCGCGGCGAAGTAGCCTTGATCATTGCAGGCGTTGGCCTCTCCCGCGGCGTCATTGAGCAGGACGAGTTCGGCGTCGCCATCATGATGACCATCGTCACCACCATCATCGCGCCCATCGTCCTGGTGCCCCTCTTCACCAAGGGCGGCTCCGGCCTCAGAAAAGCCCCAAGGGACTCTGCTCCTCCGTCGAACAGCTAACCCTGCCTTTGCAATCCCTCTGTTCCCTCTCGCCTCTCAGGAGAGAGGGTTAGGAAGAGAGTTCCCTCCCTCCGCAAAAAAAGGCGGCGTCCTCTGGGTGAGGGCAGAGGACGCCGGGTGAGGCGCCCATTCCCGGTGAGGGGGATGGGCTGTGCAACGCCGCCGCCAGGGAGGCAACTCTGGCGCCAGCTGGAGAATCTCCGCCAATGGTGTGGAGCCTTTGGCGAAGAGTGCTGTTGTGGGTTGCTTCTCCTATACCGCCGTGTGAACGGCCTCGCGACCCCGTGCCCCGCGCTTCACTGCTGCGGGCTGCCCTGCTCCTGCCTGTCCATGCCTTCGCTCCACGGTCTGTGTAACCACCGTGCCGTCGGGCGCGAACATCTTGAAAAGGCAGGTCAGTGGTGTCGCGAGAATCTTGACTCCTTTCCAACTT
>CAMAVV010000008.1 GCA_945861815.1 Thermoflexus hugenholtzii JAD2 | reverse complement strand
TCCATGATGCCGGCGACGACTTCGCCGCCAAAGCCGCCGAACTTGGGCATCTCCTCGACGACTATGGCTCGGTGCGTCTTACGCACGGAGGCCAGCACCGTCGCCAGGTCAAGGGGGCGCAGGGAGCGCAAATCGACGACTTCAGCTTCGATACCCTCTTTCGCCAAGGCTTGCGCTGCGATGAGGGCAGTCTGGGTCATGCGCAGATAGGAGACGATGGTGACGTCCTTGCCTTCGCGCTTCACGTCGGCCTTGCCGATGGGGATCGCATAATCGCCGTCAGGCACCGGCCCCTTCATACCGTAGAGCAGCGAGTGCTCGACGAAGATGATGACGTTGTTGTCTTTGAGGGCCGACTTGAGGAGGCCGCGCGCATCGGCAGGGGTGGCAGGCGCAACGACCTTTAGCCCAGGGATGGAGGCGTAGAAGCCTTCAAAGCTCTGCGAGTGGGTCGCTGCAAGCTGGCTGCCGCCGCCGCTGACGGTGCGAATCACGAGAGGCACGCTCACCTGGCCGCCGGACATGTAATGGATCTTTGCCGCGATGTTGATAATCTGGTCGCAGGCCAGGAGGCTGAAGTTGATGGTCATAATCTCAACGATGGGGCGCAGGCCGCGCATCGCCGCGCCGATGCCAGCGCCGACGAGCACTGACTCGGCGATGGGCGAGTCCTTGATGCGCTTCTCGCCGAACTCGGCCATCAGCCCTTTGGTGACGCCGTATGCGCCGCCGTATGCGCCGATGTCCTCGCCCATGATAAAGACGCGTTCGTCTTGCTGGAGCGCCTCCCGCAGCGTCAGGCGGATGGCGTCGCGATAGGTCATATCAGGCATCGGCGCTACTCCTTGTAGATGTCGTCGTACAGCGCCTCTGGGGGAAGGGGCGGGCTTGCATCGGCGAACCGGACCGCTTCAGCGATCTCATCCTCGACGCTCTGATCGGCATCGGCAATCATCTTCGGGGTCACAAGGGCATTCAGCTCAATCTCACGGCGGAAGTTGGCGATGGGGTCTTTTCGCTTCCATATCTCTTCTTCTTCCTTGTTGCGATAGGCAACCGGGTCGGCCATGGAGTGGCCGCGGAAGCGGTAGCACATCGCTTCGAGGAAGAAGGGGCCCTTGCCGGAACGGACGTAGTCGATGGCGCGCTGGGAGGCGTCACGCATGGCCAGGAGGTCCATGCCGTCCACCTTTTCGCTGGGGATGCGGAAGGCGTCAGCGAGGTGGAATATCTCGGTGCCAGCGTGGGCGCGCTCGACGCGGGTGCCCATGCCGAAGCCATTGTTCTCCAAAAGGAAGAGGACAGGGAGTTTCCAGAGGGAGGCAAGGTTGAAGGACTCGTGGAACTCGCCCTGGTTGACCGCGCCATCGCCAAAGATGCAAAGGCAGACGGCGTTCTGCTTGAGATAGTTGCTTGCCAGGCCAAGTCCAGTCGCAATGGGCATCATGCCGCCGACGATGGCATAACCGCCGAGGAAGCCTTTGGAGTCATCGAAGAGGTGCATGGAGCCGCCCTTGCCCTTACTGGTGCCTGTTGAGCGGCCAAAGAGCTCAGCCATGAGGCGCTTGGTCTCCAGGCCTCGGGCGATGGCATGGCCATGCTCGCGATAGTGGGAGACGATGGTGTCCTGGGGTTGGAGGAGGGGAATCATACCGGCGGCCACAGCCTCTTCACCGATATAGAGGTGCAAGAAGCCGCCGATCTTCGCGCGCCCATACATCTCGGCGCACTTCTCTTCGAAGCGGCGGATGAGCACCATCTTGCGATAGAGCTCGACGGCCACCTCTTTTTGCACCGGCATCTCTTTCAGCGTCATCGCCATACTGGCTCCTTACTTTAGGCGGGAGGGCGCTCCGGTGCAACACACGGAGTCCTTAAGAAAGGACATGCCCTGCGCCCCTAGATATCGATCGCTTCGCCGTAGACGCCGAGGCTCGCCTCTTTGAGCGCCTCGGAGAGCGTCGGATGGGCGTGGACCGTCCTGCCGATCTCTTCCGCCGTTCCTTCCAACATCTTGGTCATGGAGACTTCGGCCAGCATCTCCGTCACGTCGTGGCCGATCATGTGCGCGCCGAGTATCTCGCCGGACTTCGCCTCAACAACGATCTTCACAAAGCCCTCTGCCGCGTTGATCGCCGAGGCCTTGCCGTTTGCCATGAAGGGGAACTTGCCGACCTTCACAGCATAACCTTTTTCCTTTGCCGCCTTCTCCGTTAGCCCCATGCTGGCGACTTGGGGCTGGCAATAGGTGGCGCGCGGCATGTCCTCATACTTGAAGGGGCGCACCTGCTTGCCGACGATGGCCTCCGCCGCCTGGACGCCTTGCGCCGAGGCGACATGGGCGAGGAGGAGTTTGCCCGTCACATCGCCGATGGCGTAGACACCGGGAACGTTCGTGGCCATGCGGTGGTCGAGGTTGATATAGCCCTTGGTCGTTTGCACGCCGAGCGCCTCTAGCCCAATGCCATCGCTATTGGCCTTCACGCCAACGCCAAGCAGAACCTTTTCGCATTCTATCGTCCCGGCTTCTTGGGCAGGGCCAAGGGTGAGCTTCATCATGCCGTTGGCGCGTTCGGCCTTCTGGACGGTGCAGCCTGCCTTGATGCCGATTCCCTGTTTTGCCAGGGCGCGCTCCAGCTCGCGGCTGACGTCTTCATCTTCGTTCGGCACCAAGTGCGGCAGCATCTCGATGACCGTGACCTCAGCGCCGTAGGAGCGGTAGAAGTAGGCCATCTCGCAGCCGATCGCGCCGCCGCCGACGATGGCGATGGACTTGGGCATCTGCCGCAGCTCCAACGCCTCGCGAGCGGTGATGATGGTTTTGCCGTCACGGGTGAGACCAGGCAAATCGCGGGCCTGTGCGCCAGTGGCGATGATGACATTTTTGGCAGTAAGCGTTTGACCAGTGGCGTCCACGACGACCTTGCCGGCCGCCGCAAGACGCGCCGTGCCTTTGATGACGTCGATCTTGTTCTTCTTCATGAGAAAGCCGACGCCTTTGACGCGAGTCTCCACGACCTTGCGGCTGCGGTCGATGGCGGCGGCCATATCGAACTTAGGATTTTCAACGGTGATGCCGTACTGGCCAGCGTTGCGCACTAGGTTGACGACTTCGGCGTTGCGAAGGAGGGCCTTGCTGGGGATGCAGCCCCAGTTGAGACAGACGCCGCCCATCTCTGCCATTTCCACAATGGCCGCCCTCATGCCAAGCTGGGAGGCGCGAATCGCGGCCGTGTAGCCGCCAGGGCCGCCGCCAATCACTACAACGTCGTAGGTAGCGTCCATGGGTGTGTTTAGGCGGTCGCTGCTGCCGCCGACTCGGCGTGCTCGTGGGCGTGGTAGGAGCTTCGCACCAGCGGTCCCGACTCGACGTGTTTGAAGCCCATCGCCAATCCCTGGGCCTTGAGAGAGGCGAATTGCTCAGGGGCAAGAAAACGAGCGACGGGGATATGCTTTTCAGAGGGGCGCAGGTACTGGCCAATGGTGAGGATGTCGCAGGCGGCCTCGCGCAGGTCGGCCATCGTTTCGAGAACTTCGTCGTCGCTCTCGCCCATGCCAAGGATGATTCCAGACTTGGAGGTCATGGACGGGCTATAGCGCTTTACATCCGCTAGTAGTTGGATAGAACGGTCGTAAGCACCTTTGGGGCGAACGCGCTTGAAGAGGCTCACAACAGTTTCGATATTGTGGTTGAGGACGTCGGGCACAGCATCGAGGACGGTTCGCAAATCGCGCTCGACGCCCATGAAGTCGGGGATGAGGACCTCGACCTTGCAGGATGGGTTCTGCTTGCGAATCTCGGTAATCGTCGCCGCGAAGAGGGCTGCGCCACCATCGGGAAGGTCGTCGCGGTTCGGCGAGGTAACTACGGCGTACTGAAGGCCCATCGTCTTGGCCGCCTCAGCAACGCGGAGGGGTTCAGCCCAGTCAACAGGGTTGGGACGGCCGGTAGTGACGTTGCAGTAGGCGCAGCGGCGAGTGCATATCTCGCCCAGAATCATGAAGGTGGCAGTGCCGTACTCCCAGCATTCGCCGATGTTGGGGCAGCGGGCCTCTTCACAGATGGTGTGGAGGCCCTGCCGGCGCATCAGCGTCTTCAGCCGGAGATAGTTCTGTCCGCCAGGGAACTTTACTTTGAACCAGGGCGGCAGCCTTCGCTCAGCAACCATCAGAGGAGCGCCCCTTTCTGGTAACGACAACCCAGTATACCATCCGCCCTCTGTTGGCACCCCACAGGGCGTCACGCAATCCGAGTGGTGCGCGCATGAAAAGGAAACGAGTGAAAGGCGGACCGACGAATCGCGAGACAGATGCCAGTTTAGTCGCGCAGACGGATGAACTTAATGAGCGTCGGGTGGACGCGCTCGATCTCGGCCAAGGCCTGAAGCGCGACTTCGCGGATGGTGTAGTGGGCCTGGGGCGAGCCGCGCAACTTGAGCAGATGGTAGGCCTCGCGAAGGTTGAACTTCGCAATGAGACGCCGCTGGTGGGCGTGGGTGAGCACATAGGGCGCGACGGCGGGCACTGCGCCATCGATGGCGCGGAAGGCCATGGCCGATAGCTCCATCGCCTCATCGAAGAGGGGCTGAACCTTCGCGTCGCGCACGAGGGTTGGCACGATGTAGCCGCGATAGGGCGTGAAGGGCTGTTCGATGTATGTCTGCATGCGGTGGCGCTTGTACTCGCGATACGCGCCGTAGTCCATCTCCATCTCAAAGGTGTAGTCGATCATCTCCAACTCGCGCAGAGGCGCGTCGTGGTCGCCAAGTTTGCCCAGCGCCGCTTCGACGTACGGGACGCGCCCGTGGCCCAGCTCGTTGGCCTTGCGCCATGCCTCGTCGTAGCTTTCGCCCGACCAGCGGAAGAGGATGGCAGCGACCAGCTTTTGTCCAGCCTCTTCCTCATGGTGCTTCAGCTTCGCGCTGATGCGCCCCTCTTGGATCGCCGAATCCTTGCCGCGCTCGCCGATCACCTTCTGCAAGCCGCGCCGCGTCTCGGCGATGTAGGCGTTGTAGTCGGCATACTTCACGAGCGTCGGCGCGATGGCCTTGCCCTGGGACTTCATCCGCTCGCCGAGCTCTTTCGTCTCCGCGAGGTCGGAGGAGAGGAGCTTGGTGATGCTGTGCTCAAGGGTGCGGGCATTGATGGTGACGCCAACGTTCGTAAGCGTAGAAGCGGGGAGGGCGAAGCGGCAGTGGTCGGTGGCGATACGGCGAATGCGCATGTTGTATGCGCCTGGCTTTTCGCCCTCTTTCTGCGGATGCTGGCTCTTAAGGTAAGCCATCGTCTTTTCGAGGATGGCGTGGTAGATATCGAAGAGGCGCTGGTTGGCCTGGACATAGGTCTGCTCTAAGCGATGTCCGCGCAGTTCGGCGGGAATGTGAAAGCTGCCACGATCGATGACCTGGTAGCGCGACGACTTTTCGGTATACGACGCAAGGCGCGTATCTTCGAGATCGTCGGCGGCGATGCGGGAGATGTCTTCGCAGGCCATGTGGATGACGGCGTGCTCGGCGACGGAGGCGTGGCCGTAGTTGAGGACCCACTTCTCATTGAAGTCGGCGGCCTTTGCCTCGGAGACGATGTTCTTGATGACGTCGAAGGGCTCGGGCGAACGCGACGTCATGGCGAAGGTGACGGCGATCTGTTCCTGGCTGAGGGCGCGCGGGTCCAGCGGGTAGACGCGCATCTGGGTCTGGCTGGGCTGGGTGGCGGGTTTGTGGTCGGTGGTCATGGCATCAAGCAATTCGGGCACAGGCCCTGTGCCCCTACAGCGGGCAGAATATGTTGTGAGAATACTGGGGAGAATGGTACGCGGAGGCGGAAGAGGGAGTCAAGGGAAAGTCGGAACCCAATTAACGGTTACTCATCCATTTCCATGCGCTACCCTTTGTCAAAACTTTCCCCGCGCTTGGACTGCGAAAGTGGGCCGGGAAAATCAGAACGTGGGTGTCTACGTCGCGTTGGAGGAACCACGGCGATGGTCAGCAGCGGCGCTGTAAGGGAGAGCAACCTATGCCGGTGGCTTCGCGAAAGAGAGGCCTGCCGGGATAGCCAATGCAGCGAGGACCTTCGGATTGCTGAGGCCAGCGTAGACGGCTTCAACGTCCTTGGCAGTCGTAGGCTGCATGGCGGGGCGAGTGTACACAGCCTCGGCGTTTTTAGCACCGGGGAAGGCCGTCTCGGCGGCGGGGCGAATGGCCTGGAGGAAGCCCCAGCCTTCAGCGGCGTGGGTCTCGCGCTCGGCAGCATTGGTGTCGGCGACCATGTTGCTGATGTAGCGGATGGCGCTGAGGTAGTAGATGGCGTTGAGGTGGCCGCGCACCTGCACCACGGCGGCATCGAGCGATTTCGCATCGCCTTTGATAGAGGCGGCCTGTGCAGTGGCAAGGGCCTTCTGCAACGGCTCGTCGATCTTGCCAGCGAGCTTGAAATTGTTCTCGCGCTTTTCGGCGTTGCCTGCGGGGCCGTTCCACTTGCCGCCTTCTTTCAAACCGGCGTAGTAAGCCCACGCCTCGTCGATATTGTGGGGCGCGCCCTTAGCTTTATCCGTGTTGCCCTGTTTCACCTTTTCCTGGGCCGCCCAGAGCTCTTCAAGGATTTCCCCATAGAGAATCGTGAGAAGAGCCTTGTCCAAAAGCTGCTTGCGCGCCGCATCGCCGACGCCTTTCGCACGACCAGTACCGTTGATGACAGCTTGGGCGCCGGCGTTCAGAAAGTCGGGCGTGCCGAAGACCTGCGCGCCGTTGGGGAACTGAGCGAGGACCTCTTTCTTCGTCGCCACGCCCATAAAGGTGCGCGCGCTGCCGTCACCCTTCTTTGAGTTGGCGCCCTTCTCGTAGATCGCCTTGACCTTCGCCCAGTCGGCGGGGCTTTTGGAGGCGATGGCGGTCATATCGCGGCGGTCCAGGGAAAGGTTTTGTTGCGGCACGACGTCGCTGACGGGAACGTATTCGAAAGACATAGCTGCTCCTCGGTGGGTCGCTCTCACAATGAGAGGGGATATTGTTGCGATACCGTAGACAATTCTACTGCATCGCGCTTAACGACTGGTCCAGCGCCTTCACCACATAGGCCAACTGCTTCCTCCCAATCGTCAGCGGCGGGGTGAGGGAGAGGACGTTGCCGTGGGCGCCGCCCGCCAGCAGGATGACACCCTTGCGCAGCATCGCCTCCATCACCTTTGCCGCAGCCTCAGGCGCAGGCTCTTTCGTCGTGCGGTCGTTCACCAACTCCACGCCTAGCATCAAGCCTTTGCCGCGCACATCGCCGATGATGGCGTGTCGCTCTTTCAGCGTCTCCAACTCCCGCATCAGCCATGCGCCTGTCGCCTTTGCCAGCTGTGGCGCTTTGCGGCGTTGTAGCTCGGCGATGGAGGCAAGGGCAGCAGCCGCGCCGACGGGATTGCCCAGGAAGGTGCCGGCATGAAGGGACTCCGGGCCTTCGGCGCGCCAGGCGTCCATGACGTTTGTCTTGCCGATGCAGGCGGCAACGGGCAGGCCACCGGCAAGGGCTTTGCCGACGCATATGATGTCGGGCTCAACCTTTTCATGCTGGACGGCGAACCATGCGCCAGTGCGCCCGAAGCCGGTAATCATCTCGTCAGCGATGAGGAGCGCGCCGTAGCGGTCGCAGAGGGAGCGGAGCCCCAGTAAAAAGCCCTTTGGCGGGACGATTTCTCCTTCGCGGCCTTGCACCGGCTCGACGATGACTGCGCCGATGGGGCCAACGTTTGCAGGCGGCGAGGCGAGGAGCTTATCGACATGCTGGAGGCAGCCTTCGGCGGTGAGAGGAGAGCGATAGGGGTCCGGATATGGCGCGCGGACGACGCCTTGGAAGAGATGCCTCTCGAAGGGCTTGCGGAAGTATGAACGCGATGTGACGGCAAGCGCGCCGTAGCTCTGGCCGTGAAAGCCTCCCTCGAAGGCCAGGATGCCAGTGCGCTTAGTGGCGAGGGCCGCCGTCTTGAGGGCCAGCTCGACGGCCTCGCTGCCAGTTGTGCAGAGCATCACCTTGGCGTTGCGGATGGGTGCGAGCTTCGCCAGGCGCTCGACTAAGGCAACCCGGGCGTCGTTCGGGTAGACATCGCCAAGGCCGTGGAGAAGTTTGGCGGACTGACGCTGGACCGCCGCAACGACTTTGCTATCGGCATGGCCGAGGTTCGCCACGCCAAAGCCGCCCGTCATATCTATATAGATATTGCCGTCGGCATCCTGGACGTTCGCGCCCTTCGCCCGCACCCAAACGATAGGTATCTGGCCGAGGTGGATGGTGGAGACACCGGGCGACTCGTGGCGCGCCAGCGACTTCGCCATGCGTCGAGACTTGAGGCCGGGAGGAGGAACGACGATTCTTGGGAGGAGCGAGCCAAAGAAGGGCATGGAGGAATTATATCGGGTGTTAGGCTGAACACTAGTTCAGTACGCCAGTTCGACCTCTCCCTGCGTCCCTCTCCCTGCCGAGGCCAATAGCATTGGCCTCTGTGAGAGAGAGGAAGAGGACAAGAGGGGACAGGGTGACAGTGGTAGAATCGGGCGACTTTCGGAGGTGCGCGATGACCAGCTTTGTCTTTGTCCACGGCAGCTCCCACGGCGCATGGTGCTGGGAGAAGGTCGTCGCACTGGTGAAGAAGGACAGGCGCGTGAAGCAGGCTATCGCGATCGACCTGGTGGGCCACGGCGCGCGCTTGAACGAGAAGCCTCTCGACGCCATCACCCTCGACGACTACATCGCCGACATCGTGCGCGCCGTGCGGGAAACGAAGGCGAAGGACGTGGTGCTCGTGGGCCACTCGCTGGCGGGGGCGTCGCTGCCCCAGGCGGCAGCGCAGGTCGCGGGACAGCTCAAGCGCGTCGTCCTCGTCTCCTGCCTGGTTCCGCTTAACGGCGAGACGGTGTGGCAGACGGTGCGCCTCAAAGCCGACAACCGCTCCATGGAGGTCCGTTACCGCGAGATGTTATGCAACGACATGGACACGAAGACGGCCGACTGGGTCATCTCGAAGCTGACGCCGGAGCCGCGCAAGCCGATGGAGACGCCTATCGCCCGCCGGGCGCTGCCTGCCTCGCTGCTGCGCACCTACGTGATGCTGCTCAAGGACAAGACCATCAGCTTCGACCGCCAGGAGACGCATGCCAAGACCTTCGGCGCGGAGATCGTGAAGGTGGACGCAGGCCACGACGTGATGGTGAGCAACCCGAAGGCCTTGGCCCAGGTGTTGTTGCAGTTCGCGTAATGTGTCGCGCGCCGCTTCCGTTGCACGGAGGCCCGGCACAGCTATAATTGCCGCGACCCGCATTCACCCCGGACATCTGTCGCAAAGAATAGGCGAGCAATCAAGCGCATGCCACCACAAGCCCTCGAGGGCGTCCGCGTCCTCGATGTCACTCAGCTCATCGCCGGGCCCTATGCAACGAAGCTCCTTGCCGACTATGGCGCCGACGTCATCAAGATCGAGCGCCCCGGCACAGGCGATGTCTCGCGCCGCCTTGGGCCCTTCGTTCACGATGAGCCTCACCCGGAGAAGAGCGGTCTCTTCCTGCATCTCAACAGCAACAAGCGCGGGATGACGCTCGACTTGAAGTCGGCGACGGGGCGAAAGATCTTCCTACGCCTGGCGGAGTCGGCGAATGTGGTCGTGGAGAGCTTCAGCCCAGGGACGATGGCGGCATTGGGCCTTGGCTACGAGTCGCTGCGCGAGGTCAATCCGCGGATCATCGTGACATCCATCTCCAACTATGGGCAGACGGGCCCCTATCGCGACTACAAGACCTCTGAAATCATCGCCTACGCCATGGGCGGCCCGATGCACGCCACAGGCCTGCCAGAGCGGGAGCCGATGAAGCTCGGCGGCAGCGTCATCCAGCACCAGACGGGGGCAGCAGCGGCAACGGCCACGGCAATGGCGATCTGGGCGGCAGAAAGCAACGGCCACGGCGAGCACCTTGACCTCTCGCTCTTCCGTACGCAGGCGTCGTCGCAGGACAGGCGCACGACGATGCTCGTCGGCGCGCAGTACACCAATGAGAATAGCGATAGGCGGCCCCCTGGCGCCAGCACCGCCAACGGCATCCGTCCCTGCGCCGACGGCTACATCGCAATCATGGGCGCGGCGAACCGCTTCGCCGGCGTCGTGCGGATGATGGGCCAGCCGGAGCTGCTGACCGACCCCCGCTTCGACACCGTCGTCAAGCGCTCGATGCCGGATACGTCGGAAGAGTTCGATACCCACTACATCCCATTCCTCATGCAGTACACCAAGCGCGAGCTTTTTGCGATGGCGCAGAAAAATGGCCTGCCCTCCGGCCCCGTCTTCACTGCGGAAGACCTTTATCTGGAGCCCCACTTCCGCGAGCGCGGCTTCTGGCAGCAGGTGCGCCATCCCGTCGCCGGCGAGGTGACGCAGACAGGGCGTCCCTTCATCATGAACGCGACGCCCTGGAGGCAGACGCGCGCCGCGCCAACGCTGGGCCAGCACAATGAAGAGATCCTCACGTCCCTTGGCTATGAGCGGCGCGACATCGCGCGGCTTCACACCCTCGGTGTGCTATGACGGCCATGGCGCACCTCCCACTCAGCGGCATCCGCGTCTTGGACCTCACAGCAGTGTGGGCAGGCCCCCATTGCACGATGCTCCTATGCGACTGGGGCGCTGAAGTCATCCGCGTCGAATCGACGCAGGTCTACCAGCCGAACACCAGGGGACACATGGCTAAGGTGCCGCAAGACCTGCCGCGCATGCGCAAGGGCTGGGGCTCCATGTACCCCGACTGGACGCCCGGCGCGCGCCCCTGGAACCGCTATCCCGTCTTCCAGAGCCACGCTCGCAATAAGCTCAGCATGACGGCGGACCTGCGCCGCCCCGAGGGCCGAGCCGTCTTCATGGAACTGCTAAAGACGGCCGACCTTGTCATCGAGAACAATGTGCCTGAAACCATCGAGAAGCTGCACGTCACCTACGAAGAGATCGTGAAGGCGCGGCCCGATCTCATCATGCTGCGGATGCCCGCCTACGGCCTGAGCGGGCAATACAAGAACTTCCGCTCCTTCGGCATGCAGCTCGAAGGGACGACGGGCCACACGTGGATACGCGGCTATGCCGATATGGACGCCTCTATGCGCGACGACACTTTCTTCGGCGACGCCGCCGCCGGCGTTGCGGGGGCCTATGCAGCGCTCTTGGCCTTGCGACACCGCCGCCGAACCGGGAAGGGCCAGCTTGTTGAAATGGCACAGGCGGAGAATTTCATACCGTACTTGGGTGAAGCCGTCATGGACTATACGATGAATCAGCGCGTCCACAGCACCTTGGGCAACCGCCACCACTCCGCCGCGCCACAGGGCGTCTACCGCTGCAAGGGCGTTGAGGCGTGGCTCACTCTCACCGTGAACAACGACGGTGAGTGGCAGGCCTTCTGCAACGTCATCGGGCGGGCGGACCTGCTGCGGGACCCGCGGTTCGCGACGGGTATCGCGCGATACAAGAACCAAGACGACCTGGATAAGGCCATCGAACTGTGGACGCAGGTGCGCACCCCGTGGGAGGCAGCGAAGGCGTTGCAGGCGCAGGGCGTTCCAGCCGGGCCGGTGCTGAACGACTTGGAGCTTGTCGCTGATCCGCAGATGGAGGCGTTCGGCTACTTCAAAGAACTGACGCACCTCGAGGCGGGAACCCACAAATATCCAGGGCTGACGTGGTCGGCGGCCGAGACGCCGAACGAGCTGCGGACGCCGCCGTGCCGCCTTGGCGAACACAACCCCTACGTCTATAAAGAGCTGCTGGCGGTCACCGACGAAACGTATCGTGTGCTGGAAGAGACGGGGCACATCGGGATGGACTACGCGCCCCACGTGCCGTAAGCTCGTAGCAGAGAGTGCGATGTCTCAGAAGTTCGAGCGTGAGATTGAAAAGATCGTCGGCAAGGCGAAGTTGCGCCCTCGGGTGACCCTTCGCCAGCGGGTCAGCGCCTTCTTCTCGCGATTCAATCCCCTTACCAGCAGGCTCTTCAAGCCGACGACCCTAGGCCTGGCCGGAGCCATCGTGCTCATCGTCGGCCTCATCATGCAGTCCATCTGGGTCATCATCGCCGGCGTCCTGTTGATGCTCGTCGCCTACCTTGCCTCCATCATGAAGAGCAAAGGCAGCTTTGAGCAGGAGACAGGCTACGAGAAGACGTGGCGCGGGCGGCCGCTGGACTCAGGGGACAAGGGTATAGGGAAGGGCTGGGGGAAGTTCCGCAAGGGCGGGAAGCGCTAGGCAGTCATATCCTGGATGCGGTCGATAGCCGCGTCCAGGGTCGCGAGGGAGTCGGGCTTCGTGATCTTCGACCCCGATACCCGCAGCTCCTTCACGATCTCGAGGCACATCTTTTTCCAATCGGCGTAGGACTGGCTCTCCGGCATCTCGACTCCGGACTTTTTTAGGGTCGCGCGGCCTTCGCTCGCCTGCTTGCGGCGCGGGTCGGCGAGCTCAAGCATATCGGCGAGGTGCACAAGGCCCTCTTCGAAATGCTCAGGGTCATCGACGGGAAAATCGAAGCTCGGTTTCTTCACAACTGTGCCTCGGAGTGTAGTCTATCACGCCCCGGCGCGATGGAGCACGAAGGGCGCATGCTTAGGCAAAGACGAAAGCCTCTTGACTGCTGTCTCTATCGCAACCTCGCTCTGGTCGCACCCCATCCACCGCCTGCCGCTTTGCTCCGCCGCCATGAGGGTTGTGCCTGAGCCGCAGAAGAAATCGGCGACGAGGTCGCCAGGCTTGGTGCACGATTCGACGATGCGCGCCAGCAGGGCCAGGGGTTTTTGCGTCGGGTAGCCGGTTCGCTCGGCGGCGGGCGCGTGCATCATGTCCGGCATGTCATCCCACACATCGCCTACTAAACGCGGAACGAGAAGATAGCCGTCCCGCGCCTCCACGAAATACTTGATCCGAACGCTTCCCGTCTTTGTGTGATGCACGCGCCCCTCGCGCTCCAGCGAGGCGACGCTGAGGTCGGTGTAGTCGCCGCGCGGCGCAGTCTTGAACCAGCGCCCCTGGGCATCTTGGCGAAAGCCTAGGCTCGGCGCATCAGCCAGAGGAATGCGCTCGAGACTTTGCGCCTTGCGAAATGGCGCGGCGGACGACTTCGCGTAATAGAGCAGGAGGTCATAGTTGCGCGGGAACTGGGAGGAGATCGCCTTCGCGCCGCGCCCGCCATAGTGCCAGACCACCATGTTGCGAAAGTTTTCGCGGCCAAAGATCTCATCGAGAAGGAGGCGGGCATGGTGCCCGGCGCGCCAGTCGATGTGGAGCCAGAGGCTGCCCGAAGAGGCAAGCAAGCGGTGCGCGACCAACAGCCGCTCGTAGAGCATCTGCAGGTAGCCGGCGAGGCCGCGTCCCCAGGTGTCGCCAAAGGCCTTTGGTCCGCCTGCGGCAGAGGTATGACGTTTGCCGTTGAGGTGGAAGCCCTCGCCTGTGGCAAAGGGAGGATCGAGGTAGATGAGGTCAACGGCGTTCGCGAAGTCGCGGGCGAGGGTGTGCATGACGCCTAGGTTGTCTCCGAGAATCAACCTGTTCGCCCAGCCACTATTCGCATCGCCATAGCCTTCGGCCAGCCGAAGGGTCGCGGCGCGCGATTTCGAAGGCGAACGCTTGCCTTGCCAGACGAGTTCAGGTTCGTGGGTGCGCATGAAGAGGATTATACGGGGAATGCCAGTCAGAACGAACGACTCGTAGACCCGTTCGTCGCGGACTCCTCAGGGTGACAAGGAGAGGGATTATGAGACCTCTCTCCCGGTGCGGCACACGGGATCTCGGCAGCCCTCGACCTGTGGCCCTCTCCCGGCCGCATGCAATCTGCGATCGATGCTGGGAGAGGGTAGGGCCGCATTGAAGCGGCCATTGGGGAGGGGGTTGTGGGGACAACTTGGGGAAGAAGGTTTGTCGACCCGTTCGCTTCCTGGCAGACCAGGAGCGCTCAGGGTGACAGGCAAATCATTCAATCAAGAAGCAGGAGTTGGTCTTGATGACCAGCCAAACATTCTTCCCCGGCATGATGCCCAGGCTCTCTACGGCTCGCGGCGTAAGGTCAACCCGCACCTCGCGCCCGCAATCGACCACGGCCTCCATCTCAAAGCCCTTCCGCGCAACGGTGCGCACGATGCCAGGCAATGTGTTGCGCGCCGAAAGACCCACAGGACGCGGGTTCGCAAGGATGATGTCGCCGGCGCGCAGGCCAACGCGCACACGAGCGCCGTGAGGCAGCGGCGAGTAGGGAATCTCCATCTGCAGTCCACCAAAGTCACACGTCGTGACGCCTTCAGCCTGGGATGCGGCCACCACAACGCCCTCGAAGAGGTTCTCGACGCCGACAAGACGCGAGACGGTCTCCGCCCCCGGGCGCTTCAGCACATCGAGGGGCGAGCCTTCGGTGACGACACGCCCCTGCTCCAAGACGACGACGCGATCGGCGAGGGCCAAGACCTCCGAGAGGTCGTGGGTCACAAGGACGACGGGGATGTTCATGCCGTCGCAGATGGCGCGCAGCTCTTTGCGCAGGCTCCGTCGCAACGACTCATCGAGGGCAGTGAAGGGTTCGTCGAGGAGCAGGATGCGCGGCTCACGCGCCAGGGCGCGGGCAATGGCGACGCGCTGCTGCTGGCCGCCGGAGAGTTCGTCCGGGTAGCGGTCGGTGAAATCGGCCAGGCCCATCATCTCCAGATAGCGCATGGCTTTGCCGTGAGCATCGGGCGCGCGGCCATAGGCATACGCGACGTTCTTCAGGGCAGTGATATGCGGGAAGAGGGCATAGTTCTGGAAGACATAGCCGACCCTGCGGTCGCGCGCGGGAACGTTCACGTCTGCTCCTGCACCGCCTTTGCGAAAGACCGTCGTCTCACCGATCGCTATCGTGCCCTGGGCTGGCGAGACAAGCCCTGCGATCGCGCTCAGCGTCGTCGTCTTTCCCGCGCCCGATGGGCCGAAGAGCGCCACCACCTCGCGGCCCGCCTCGAACTTCGCCTGCACGCGAAAGCCGTCGCGGCGCACATCGATATCGATTACCAATCCCGTCCGCTGTGCCGTCGTCATGCCGCACTCTCCGCCTGGGGCCTACGCCGCCGCGACGACTCAAGGCCGCGCACGAACCATAGGCCAAAAAAGGCCAGCGCCGTCATGAGCAACACCATCTGGTTCGCCACGTCGTTCTGGCGATTCTGCACAGCGTCGTAGATGGCAAGGGGCATCGTCTGCGTCTTGCCGGGAATGCTGCCCGCCACCATGAGCGTCGCGCCAAACTCTCCCAGGGCCCGGGCCGCGCCGAGCACCAAGCCGGCGAGGATGCCGCGCTTCGCCAGGGGAAGAGTTACACGCCAGAAGAGGCCAAGCTCGGTGGAGCCGAGGGTGCGCGCGGCGTTCTCCAATGCCGGGTCAACGTTCGCGATGGCAGCGCGCGCCGACTGCACCATAAGCGGCAGGCCGACGATGGCAGAGGCGATCGCCGCCGCTTGCCAGGTAAAGAGCAGTTCGATATGCAGCCACTCAACCACGGGACTGCCGCTGCCCAGGGCGCGCAACAAATAGTAGCCGACGACGCTTGGCGGGAGGACAAGAGGCAGTGCGACGAAGACCTCCAGCAGGAGTTTGCCGCGAAAGCGCGCCCGGGCGAAGAGCCAGCCAAGACCAAGTCCAGCGACGAGGATGATGACGGTCGCGACGGCAGTGACGCGGAGAGAAAGGAGAAAGGCATCCCAAATCATTGCGGCGACTCTCCAGGTGGAACAAAGCCATATCTGCGCATGATTTCCCTTCTTTCCGCGCTCGTCACAAAGCTGGCGAAGGCACGCGCCTCCCGCTCACGCTTGGACCCTTTGATCACAGCCAGCGCCTGGTCTAGGGGCCTATGTAAGCTCTCCGGCACGCGAACCCACGCGCCCTTCGACTGGATGCTCAGCGATAGGGCAACGATCGCCACGTCAACATTGCCAGTCTCGGCAAACTGCAACGCCTGCCTGATGTTCTCGCCGTAAACGAGCTTTGGCCTAACGGCGTCCCATACGCCAGTTGCCTGCATCGCTTCGCGCGCCGCGATGCCATAGGGCGCATGGTCCGGGTTCGCAATGGCGATGCGTTTCACGCCAGGCTGCGTCAGATCCTCGAGCCTCTCGAGTCGCAAGTCGCTCTCCTGTCGCCTCCACAACGTCAAGAAGCCTCTGGCGTAGAGCGCCTTTGTTTCAGCGATGAGCTTGCCCTTGCGAATCAGGTCGTCAACGTAACTCTGGTCGGCGGCGGCGAAGAGGTCCACCGGCGCGCCATTCTCGACCTGCTGGGCGAGCTGGCCCGTCGAACCAAAGTTAAAGACAACCTTTGTCCCCGTCTCCTCCTCGAACCGTTTGCCTAGCTCCTGGAAGGCAAAGGTGAGGTCGGAGGCGGCGGAGACAGTGATGGTTGGCGCGCTGCCGGACGCCCCGCAGGCCGTTACAACGGCGGTAAATAGCAAGCAACCTGCCAGAAGGAGGCAAAGGGTTCGTTTTTGAAGAGAATCGCGCATGGAAAAACAGTACGCCAGAGGCTGCGCCAAAGCATCGTACAGAGTGCACAAAGAATGGTGGTAGGATGGGTGCATGGCACAGGGCATCCACAACCTGAAAGGCGCATTGCGGCAGCTTGGCGGCCTTGAGGCGGTCAAAGGACAGCTTGACAGCGTGCTGTCGGCGATACGGGGCTACGACGCGAAGACGGACTCCGAGCTGGAGGCGACCCTGCGCGCCTATGTTGAGCACGGCGGCAGCATCGCGGAGACCGCCGACGCCCTCTTCCTCCACCGCAACAGCGTCCTCTATCGCATCCAGCGCATCGAAGAGCTTTCAGGCATCACCCTGCGCGACCGCCACACCCGCCAGGTGCTGCTCGTCGCCTTCACGATTATAGAATCTCATCTCCCTGCAACCAACGTCACACAAGAGGCATCCAATGAAAACCAGCGGCAGAAACCGGCTTCCCGGAACGGTCACCGAAGTTAAAATCGAAGGGCTGATGGCGCAGATCGGCATGAAGGTCGGCGAGAACCACGTCGTCGCCCTCATCAGCGCCGAGGCTGCCCGCGAGCTGAAGCTGAAAGTCGGCGACCGCGCGACTGCGCTCATCAAGGCGACGAGCGTGATGATAGTGAAAGAGTAAGATGCCTGCGATGAGAAATACGGCGTACTCATACGATCAAATCAGCCAACGTCTCCCTAAGTTGGCAAACAAGCTTAGGAACGCAAAGAGGCATCCAATTCTCAATCTCACCGAGGGCGTGATAAGGGGAACTCTCAAGTCGCCAAAAAATGACGGCGCAATTCCTGGGTTGTACGGTTTTTCCAAAAAGGGCTCCAACAAGTTCGAATACATAGGTCGCACGAAAGACTTGGCTCGAAGGATCGGTAGTGATCACAGGTCTAAAGAGCGTAATAAGGCTGCGTTTACATATATCCTGAAAAGAGAGCGCAACTCTCGAGGCACGATGCAGTCAGCACGAGAACAGTTCTTGGGAAACTACGATGTACGATTCATTCCGGAATCAGACATCGGTGTGCGGGCTGTGTTCGAGGTTTATGCCACACTTAAGTGGCGCACCAAGAACGCGCTTATCGAGCATTGAGTCTTTATTGCATGCCTGACTTCAAAATCGTCTCCGACTTCAAGATGACGGGCGACCAGCCTCAAGCCGTCGAGAAGCTGATGGCCGGGCTGAAGAACGGCTATCGCTACCAGACGCTGCTGGGCGTCACCGGCTCAGGCAAGACCTTTACGATGGCCAACATCGCTGCACAGGCCCAGCGCCCCACCCTCGTCATCGCGCACAACAAGACCCTCGCTGCACAGCTCGCGACGGAGTTCAGGGAGTTCCTGCCGGAGAACGCCGTTGAATACTTCGTCTCCTATTACGACTACTATCAGCCGGAGGCGTACATCGCGCGGACGGACACCTATATCGAGAAGGACGCCGACATCAACGAAGAGATCGACAAGCTGCGCCACGCCGCCACGCGCGCCCTCCTCACCCGCCGCGACGTCCTTATCGTCGCCTCCGTCTCCTGCATCTACGGCCTCGGCTCCCCGGAGGAGTACCAGGCCTTTCGCATCCTGCTGAAAAAGGGCGCGCCCACCAAGCGAGAGAAGATCGTCCGGCAGCTTATCGACATGCAGTACGAGCGCAACGACATCGACCCGACGCGAGGGCGGTTCCGAGTGCGCGGCGACACGCTAGAGATACAACCGGCCTACGAAGACCTGGCCCTGCGCATCCAGTTCTGGGGCGACGAGGTAGAGAAGATCACCGAGATCGACCCGGTCACGGGCGAACTGCTGGGCGAACGCGACAGCATTGAGATCTACCCTGCGAAGCACTTCGTCACCTCGCAGGAGAAGATGGACGCCGGGCTGAAGGACATAGAGGCGGAGCTGGAGGAACGGCTGAAGCAGCTGCGCGATGGAGGCAAAGTCCTGGAGGCGGCACGACTCGAACAGCGCACGCGCTTCGACCTGGAGATGCTGCGGGAAGCGGGCTACTGCTCAGGCATCGAGAACTATTCGCGGCACCTGGCGCGCCGCCAGGCGGGCAGCAGGCCCTCAACGCTCATCGACTATTTCCCAGACGACTTCCTCCTCTTCATCGATGAGTCGCACATGACGGTGCCCCAGATACACGGCATGCATGGCGGCGACCGCTCACGCAAGACGGTGCTCGTGGACTACGGCTTTCGCCTGCCCTCGGCGATGGACAACCGGCCACTCAACTACGACGAGTTCGACGCCACTATCAGCCAAGTCGTCTTCGTATCGGCAACGCCATCGGCTTATGAGCTAAAGGTCAGCCAGCAGGTCGTCCAGCAGGTCATCCGCCCAACCGGCCTTCTCGACCCGACTCTCGAGGTGAAGAAGACCCACGGGCAAATCGACGACCTTTTACACCAGATAAAACTGCGCGTCGAAAAGAAAGAGCGCGCGCTGGTCACAACGCTGACGAAGCGCATGGCGGAAGAGCTTGCCGACTACCTGAAAGAGATGGGAATCAAGGTCCACTATCTGCACTCGGAACAGGATGTGCTGGAGCGAAGCGAAGTCCTCCGCCACCTGCGCCTCGGCGTCTACGACGTCGTCGTCGGCATCAACCTTCTGCGCGAAGGCCTCGACCTGCCGGAGGTGAGCCTTGTGGCTATCCTCGA
>CAMAVV010000007.1 GCA_945861815.1 Thermoflexus hugenholtzii JAD2 | reverse complement strand
GGCGGTTGCATGCCAGCACTCCTCCTGCGCAGCCGTCACGCGCCGCTTCAACTCTTTCTTCGCGTTGCCCTTTCCCTGCGCCTTCACGCGCTCCAGCAGCAGGTCGAAGTGAAGGGAAAGGTTCTCGTGGTCTTTGGGCGGGCGTTCCTTCACCACAAGCTGGTGGACTGCGCCCCACTTCTCCAGCACCTCGCGCCCTGGCAGGCCCAAAAAGCCATCGAGGTTCCGCTCATAGACGAGGTCGGAATCGTTGAGCGTGCGGTCGAAGTCGAGGAGGACGTGTTGGAAGTCGCGGCGCTTCATTGGCTCATTATACGAATGCCCGGCCTACGGCTCCTCAGCCTCGCCGCAGGCGCGGGTAGCGGCTCCCGATCCATATGGCGGCGATGGCAACGGCGACTCCTAGGCCGATAAAGGTCGTCTGCAGGGCGACGACTTTTGTGAGAGCGCCGGAGAGCAGTGTCCCTAGGGGCGCAAGGCTAAAGTTCAGGAAGTAGATGGAGAAGACACGCCCGCGGTACTGCTCCGAGACGTAGAGCTGTATTAGCACATTGTTGTTCGTGAGCATCATCGCCGTGAGACCACCAAGGACAAGGAGCAGGACCATGGCGCCGGCAAAGTTGTCGACGAAGCCGAGAACGACCAGACAGAGGCCAAAGGAGATAACGAGCCCTAACAATAACCGTCCCCGCCTGTGGTAATCGGCAAAGACCGCCGCTGCCAGAGAGCCGAGAAGCGCGCCGATGCCTTCTGCCGTCAGCAGCCACCCAAGAAGGCTGCCCTTATCGGAGTGCAAGACGTCGCCCACGTAGGCGGGCATAAGCTGCAAGAAGCCCAGGCCGAGGAGCCCGGTGAAGAAGGCGATGAGCAATAAGGGGCCAAGCATCGGGTCCCGGCGGATGTATGAGATGCCGTCGGTCAGGCTCTTGAAGATGCTCACCGTGCCTGCGCTGGGGAGCCTGGCTCGCGGCCGTATCTGGACCACCTGGGTCATGGCTATGATGCAGCAGGCGGCCTGCATCCAAAACGTCCCCTCTATGCCGGCGAAGCCGATCATCACGCCGCCGATGGCAGGCCCCAAGACGCGCATCGAGTTCATGCTGAGGGAGTTGAGCGTGACCGCGCTCGTCAGGTTCTTTTCGTCCACCAAGTCGTGCACCATGGCGTTGCGGGTGGGGCCGTTGATGGAGACGCTCACCCCGGTAATCACTGCCGTGAGGTAGAGATGCCAGAAGCGGACAGAGTCGGTAGTGACGAGGATGGCGAGGGTGAGGGCGACGACCATTAAGGCGAACTGGGTGGCGAAGACGACCTTGCGGCGATCGAGCCTGTCCGAGATGACGCCGCCGAGGGGCGCGGCGAGGAACATGGCGATGCCGGCGCAGAAGGAGACAAGGCCAAGCTGGAATGCGGAGTGCGAAAGCTGGTAGATGAGCCAGCCGCGGCCGACTTGCTGTGTCCACTGGCCCAGTTGGGTGAGGATGTTGCTGGAGACAAGCAGGCGGAAATCGCGCTGGGCGAATGCGGCGAATGCGCGTTTGCGGGGAGGATGCGCACCTGCCTCCCTATCGGCAGGATGCGGTTCCGGAGTGCTGGACGTAGAACTGCTCCTATGGTGACGCGAGTCTACGCCCCTGCCTTGAAATCGGTCAAACGCCCCCTCTGTTGCGCACGATACAGCGACACGGCCACCGTTTCCACCCAGGCCGTCGCTGTGCCGATGAAGCCTCGCTGCCAGACGCCGTTCCATGAGTCGGCTTGCTCGGAGGAGAAGAGGATGCCAAAGACGACCATGCTTGCGGCGGCGGCAAGGGAAAACCAGCGAAGCTTGTTTTTGCTGGGCAACGCATACACCGCGCCAACCATCGCCGCTATCGCCAGCAGGTAGGCCGCCCGCGCCGCCGCGATGTGCGTCGCATGCTCCAGCCCGTGGCCTCCACCGCCCTCGAGTACGTCTACCTTGAACGCGCCGATGGCGATGTTGGCAAGGCCATACAAAGCTAGCGGCGCAGCAACGGCGACTGCTCGTCGTCCGCCGCCGAGTTTGCGATAGACGCCGATTGCAAAGATTGCCACAAGCGCGCCGTAGAGTGCGATGCCGGTGTTGAAGACCCAGGCATGCGGCGCTTCGATGTCCCCCAGGTGGCTCAGCGCGATAGAGATGGAGCTGTAGTCCCGCCTCGCCAGGGTGGCAGCAAAGACAAAAGCGACAAAAAGTGGGGGCGCGATGAGGCCGCAAAGGAGCAGGGAGCGACGTAAAAAACGCATCGCACAAGTATACAGGCCTTCGCCAGTTGCGCTTTTTGCGCCTTGCATCGTAGACTGCCCCGGCAACCAGGAGGCGTGCGATGACGACCGACAAGGCGATGGGCCTCTTCTACGGAACGCCTCAGGAGACCCGGCGGCCGCCCGTCATGGGGCGAAAGGGCGTCGTCGCCTCCGGCCACTATCTGGCATCGCAAGCCGGCATGCGCATCCTGCAATCGGGCGGCAACGCCACCGACGCCGGAGTTGCCGGAGGCATCTGCCTCAACGTCCTTCTCCCCTATCTCACAAACCTTGGCGGCGTCGCGCCCATCATCTTGTACTCCGCCCGCGAGCGCCGCGTCACCACCATCAGCGGCCTCGGTCGCTGGCCCCGCTCCGCCTCCATCGAAGCGATGAAGGAGCGCGGCAACGGCGAGATTCCCCTTGGGATACTTCGATGTGTCACGCCCGCCGCACTCGATGCCTGGGTCATGGCCCTGACGCGCTACGGAACCATGAGCTTTGCCCAGGTCGCTGCGCCTGCCCTGGAGCTTGCCGAGAACGGCTTCGGCGTTGACCGTTCCCTGTCGATGGCCCTGGCGATGCAGCACGAGGCGCGCGCCGGCTGGGCCAGCACCTGGGCCGTCTTTGCGCCAAGCGGCAAGACGCCTCTCCCCGGCGAAGTCCTCAAGCAACCCGACCTCGCCCGCACGCTGAAGCGGCTGATGCGCGCAGAGGCGGCTAGCAAGGCGAAGTCGCGAGAAGGGCGGCTGCACGCGGTGCGCGATGCCTTTTATAAGGGGCCTATTGCGAAGACAATGGCAGACTTCGCACAGCGCGAAGGCGGCTTCCTCACCCGAGAGGACATGGCCGATTTCGCCGTCCGCGAAGAGCCACCAGTTTCCGTCAACTACAAGGGCTACCAGGTCTACGCCTGCGGCTCTTGGTGCCAAGGGCCAACGGTGCCCCAAACGCTCAAGCTCCTCGAAGGCATCGGCCTGGCGAAGATGGGCCACAACAGCCCTGCCTATCTCCACCACGTTGCCGAGGCGATCAAGCTCACCTTTGCCGACCGCGAGCGCTACTACGGCGACCCCGACTTTGTGAAAGTGCCGATGGATGTGCTGCTGAGCGAGGCCTACGCGAAGGAGCGCCGCCAGCGCATCGACGCCGCGCGCGCCTGGCCGGAGATGCCGTCCTATGGAGAGGTCAGCGGCTTTGGCGGTGCGCGCGAACGGCTCAAGGCCACGGTGGCCCCGCGCGAACCGAAGGGCGATACGAGCTACATCTGTGTTATCGATAAAGACGGCAATGGCTTCTCTGCCACGCCCAGCGATTTCACCGGGGATGCGCCTATCGTCCCTGGCCTTGGCATCGTCATCTCCGGGCGCGGGAACCAAAGCTGGCTCGACCCGAAGCACGCCTCGTCGCTGCAGCCGTGGAAGCGTCCGCGTCTCACGCCGAACCCCGGTCTCGTGATGCGCAACGGCGAACTGTTCATGACCTTTGGCACCCCCGGCGGCGATCAGCAGCCACAAGCGATGGTGCAAGCCTTCCTCAACATCGTTGAGTTCGGCATGTCGCCCCAGGAGGCCGTCGAAGCGCCCCGCGCCGGGAGTTGGAGCTTCCCCAACTCCTTCTGGCCCCACGAATATCTGCCGGGCCGCCTGAGCCTGGAGGGGCGCATCCCTCAGGAGACCCAGCGCGCCCTTGCCAGCCTGGGCCACGATGTCGAGGCTCTGCGGGACTTCGCGCCTGGCTTCGGGCACGTCTGCGCCATCGTCCGCGATGGCAATCGCGGCGTCCTGCACGGCGCCGCCGATTCACGATTCATCTCATATGCCGTCGCGTGGTAGAGATATCATCCTTCGCTGTGCCATCAAACACCATGCTCATAACACATGACAGTAGGCAAACCCGGTGACTGAAAACGCCTGCGTCCTTGACCGCTTGCTGCGCGCTGTCATCGGCGTCGTCTTGGTACTCATCAGCTATCTTGTGCTGGATGGGATCGACGCCCTGATCATCGGCCTCATCGCCATCTACCCCATCGTCACCGGCATCCTCGGCTTCTGCTGGATCTACGCCCGCTTTGGCATCCGGAACTGCCCGATCCATCGCGCCGTTCATCCGAGGAAATAAGACCCGCCGTGCTCTGTCTTTTACCTATCTACGCCCGATTATTTGTTCCAAATCATCTGTGGTCATCGGTGGAATCTGTCCTTTCCGAAGGACTCCGTGTGTGTCTTCAGGCCGTATCCTCGGCCCCGCATCGGAGTGGCAAAATTCTTGGCTCCCCCCGGTTACAATAGCCTTCCATGCGCCTTCCTCCTCTTATCACCGCCACCTTTCTCGAACGCCCCAACCGCTTCATCGCCATCGTTGACGTGAAGGGCGAACGCCTGCGTGTCCACGTCGCCGATACTGGGCGCATGCGCGAGCTGCTGATCCCTGGGCGCACCGTCTACATCACACCCAAGAAGGGCGAGAACCGCAAAACGGCCTACGACCTCCAACTCGTGCGCCTGCCCCGCAGCCTCGTCTCCTGCGACTCCCGGCTGCCGCGCGCCCTCTTTGCAGAAGCCTTTGCCGCGAAGAAGATGCGCCCCTTTGCCGCCTATCGCCATCTGCGACCGGAGGTCGCCTTTGGCCATAGCCGCCTGGACGCCTTGCTTACTGGCCCTGCCGGCCTTTGCTATATCGAACTCAAGTCCGCGACCCTTGTGCGCAACGGCAGGGCCATCTTTCCAGACGCGCCGACGGAGCGTGGCCGGCGACATCTTCAGTCGTTGATGGAAGCCGTGGTAACTGGACATAACGCGGCGGCCGTCTTTATCGTCCAGCGCTCTGATGCCACTAGCTTTGGCCCCAACGATAAGACAGACCCTGACTTCGGGAGGCTCTTGCGGCAGGCCAAAAAGGCTGGCGTCCAGGTTTACGCCTTTACTTGCCGCCTGACTCTTAAGAGCATCCAACTCTACAAATCTGTGCCCCTTCTGTTGTAAGTTCTCGACTTCCCTGCTCCCTGACCCGTTCTTCTGTTGACAGTCCTCGGCGTTGCCCGTAGAATAGACCGTGCCCTTTTGCGCCCTACCGAAAGCACATGCCTTTCGCTATTTCTCAAACATTCCGCTGCCGTCTCGATTTGTCGCCCGCAATGGGCGCTTTTTGCTTTGTAAAGCTGTCGTAGTTTTCTGAAGGAGCATTGCCATGACCATGACGGTCAGTCCGTCCCATGGAGACCCGTCCCTCGCGCGGCGTTCGTACGGCAAGATTCCTGAGGTCTTGGAAGTCCCGAACCTGATCCGCCTCCAGCTCCACTCCTATGAGTGGCTGCTGAAGGACGGCATCTCGGAGCTCTTAGATGAGGTCTCTCCTATCGAGGACTTCACCGGCGGCCGCTATGCCCTCCGCTTCCTGAAGCACGAGTTCCGCGAGCCGAAGTACACCATCGACGAGTGCAAGGAGCGCGATAAGACCTTTGCGGCGCCCCTCTACGCCTACGTCGAGCTGGAGAAGAAGGCTGGCGAAGGCAAGGGCGAAGTGACCCAGAACTGGGTCTTTATGGGCGACCTGCCCATCATGACGGAGCAGGGCACTTTCATCATCAACGGCGCCGAGCGCGTCGTCGTCAGCCAGCTCGTGCGCTCCCCCGGCGTCTACTTCATGGTGGAGGAGGACCCGGCCTCCGGCCGCCGCCTGTGCAACGCAAAGCTCATCCCCAACCGCGGCGCATGGCTCGAGTTCGAGACGAGCAACAAGAACGTTATCTCGGTCAAAGTCGACCGCAAGCGCAAGATCCCAGTCTCGACCTTCCTTCGCGCCCTTGGCTATGGCAGCGATGAGAAGCTCCTGGAGCTCTTCAAGGACGTCGATAAGAACCAGGACCACCAGTACATCAGGACCACTATCGAGAAGGAGCCAGGCGTCCGCAACCAGGACGAGGCCCTCATCGACCTCTACCGCAAGCTGCGCCCCGGCGAGCCTCCCAGCCTCGATAACGCCAGGAGCCTGCTGAACACCCTCTTCTTCAACTATCGCCGCTACGATCTCGGCCGCGTTGGCCGCTACAAGGTCAACCAGCGCCTCGGCCTTGATAAAGGCAAGAAGACCACGCCCACCAAGGAGCAACGCGTCCTCTCCAATGACGACCTGGTGCTCATGGTCAAAAAGATCATCGCCGTCAACAACGCCCAGGATCGTGGCGACGACATCGACCACCTCGGCAACCGCCGAGTCCGCGCCGTGGGCGAGCTGACGCAGAACCAGATACGCATCGGCCTTCTGCGCATGGAGCGCGTCGTCAAGGAGCGCATGACGCTCATCGACCCCACCCAGGCGACGCCCCAGGCTCTTATCAACATCCGTCCTATCGTTGCCGCCATCAAAGAGTTCTTCGGCGGCTCCCAGCTCTCCCAGTTCATGGATCAGACCAACCCTCTGGCCGAGCTGACCCACAAGCGTCGCCTCTCCGCCCTCGGCCCCGGCGGCCTCTCCCGCGAGCGCGCCGGTTTCGACGTGCGCGACGTCCACCACTCCCACTATGGCCGCATCTGCCCCATCGAGACGCCTGAAGGCCCCAACATCGGTCTTCTCGGCTCCCTCGCCACTTACGCTATCGTGAACGACTACGGCTTCATCGAGACGCCTTACCGCCGCGTCTACAAAGAGACGCCGGCGAAGGTTGACGAGCTCACGGGCCGGACCGCCCGCGAGACGATCGATGGCGCTGACGGCAAGCCCATCGTGAAGTCGGGCGATGTCATCACGGAGGAGAAGGCGGAAAAGATCGCCAAGCTCAAGCTCAAGAGTGTGAAGGTCAAGCCCTTTGCCTCGCCTGGCTTTGAGTACCTCTCCGCCGATAAGGAAGAGGGCTTCACCATCGCCCAGGCCAACGCCGCCCTCGATGAGAAGTACCAGCTTCTCGATGAGAAGATCGAGGTCCGCCGAGGCCGCGACTTCACCCTCGAAAGCCCTGAGCATATCGACTACATGGACGTCTCACCCAAGCAGATCGTGAGCGTCTCCACATCCCTCATCCCCTTCCTTGAGCACGACGACGCGAACCGCGCCTTGATGGGCGCAAACATGCAGCGCCAGGCCGTGCCCTTGCTGCGCCCGACGGCGCCTCTAGTCGGCACCGGCATGGAGGCCCGCGTCGCCCGCGATAGCGGCCAGGTCATTCTCTCCAAGATTGATGGCGTTGTCTCCTCGGTCAGCTCCGGCGAGATCGTCATCCGCGATGCGCAAGGGGCGGAAGAGAAGCACCGGCTGATGAAGTTCGTCCGCAGCAACCAGGGCACGTGCATGAACCAGCGCCCCATCGTTCGTGTTGGCGAGGTGGTCAAGAAGGGCCAGCCCCTGGCCGATAGCTCCTCCACGGACAAGGGCGAGCTTGCCCTTGGCCAGAACGTTCTCTGCGCATTCATGAGCTTCGAGGGTCTCAACTTCGAAGACGCTATCGTCCTCAGCGAGCGCATGACTAAGGAAGACCTCTTCACCTCCATCCATATCGAGAAGTACGAAGTCGAGGCCCGCGATACCAAGCTGGGCCCCGAAGAGATCACACGCGACATCCCCAACGTCGGTGAGGAGAGCCTCCGGGACCTCGACGAGAAGGGCATCATCCGGATCGGCGCCCAGGTCGGCCCCGGCGATATCCTCGTCGGCAAGATCACCCCTAAAGGCGAGACGGAGCTGACGGCGGAAGAGAAGCTCCTCCGCGCCATCTTCGGCGAGAAGGCCCGCGAAGTGAAGGACACCTCCCTGCGCGTTCCCCACGGCGAGCGCGGCAAGGTTATCGATGTGAAGGAGTTCTCCCAGGATAACCACGACGAGCTTTCCCCTGGCGTCAACCGCCTCGTGCGCGTCTGGATCGCCCAGACCCGCAAGATCGCCGAGGGCGATAAGATGGCCGGCCGCCATGGCAACAAAGGCGTCATCTCACGCATCCTGCCCGTGGAAGACATGCCCTTCCTGCCCGACGGCACCTCCGTCGATGTGGTGCTCAACCCCATCGGCGTGCCGTCGCGCATGAACCTTGGCCAGGTGCTGGAGACCCACTTGGGCATGGCCGCCAAGACCTTGCAGTTCACCATCAGCACGCCCGTCTTTGACGGCGCTGACGATGTGACGATCGAAGACAGCTTGGGCCGCGCCTGGATCCTGGCCCGCAGCGGCGCGCTCAACGGCATCGGCATCGACTTTGCCGTGGCGAAGAAATGGCTGAAGGAGCATACCTTCGATGGGGACAAGGTCTTTGGCGATGCCCAGCCCGGCTATGCCACTCGTGCCTGCAACAAGATATGGCTCGAAGAGATTGCCGGCGTCACTACCAAGAACATGAACGATTCCCAGCTCTTCGCAGAGGTGCGCAAGGTCCACGCCGAGCGACGGCTTGCGCCGCCTATCTTCGGCAAGGTACATCTCCACGATGGCAAGACAGGCCAGGCCTTTGACCAGCCTGTCACCGTCGGCAACATCTACATGATGAAGCTCATCCACTTGGTGGAAGATAAGATCCACGCCCGCTCCACCGGCCCCTACTCCCTCATCACCCAGCAGCCCTTGGGCGGCAAGGCGCAGTTCGGCGGCCAGCGCTTCGGCGAGATGGAGGTCTGGGCCCTCGAGGCATACAGCGCCGCCTACAACCTCCAGGAGATGCTCACCGTCAAGTCCGACGATGTGGTGGGACGCGTGAAGACCTACGAGGCCATCGTCAAGGGCGAGGATATCTCCCAGCCCGGCGTGCCCGAGTCCTTCCACGTTCTTCTCAAGGAATTGCAGAGCCTCGGCCTTGCCGTCGAGCTCTTGAACGAAGAGCAGGAGCGCATCAGCCTGCTCGATGAACTGACGTCTGAAGTGACCGACGACGAAGTTGTGGAGACGCCCGTCGAAGATGCAGCGCCTGCCGAGGCTGAAGAGGCTGGCGGCGACGAGACCGATGAGAAACCCGCGTCGAAGACGAAGGCGAAGCCCGTCGTCGAAGATAACGCTGATGATGATGCCGAGGACGAGGAATAGCGAAAGGGGAACGCGCCAATGCCCGAAACGAATGATTTCAATGCGATCCGCATCTCCCTGGCTTCCCCGGAGCAGATCCGGAACTGGTCGTACGGCGAGGTTACCAAGCCGGAAACCATCAACTACCGCACGCTGAAGCCGGAGAAAGACGGGCTCTTCTGCGAGCGCATCTTTGGCCCCACCAAAGACTTCGAATGCTACTGCGGCAAGTACAAACGCGTTCGCTATAAGGGCATCATCTGCGACCGCTGCGGCGTCGAAGTGGCCCGCTCCAAGGTCCGCCGCGAGCGCATGGGCCACATCGAGCTGGCCGCCCCGGTGAGCCACATCTGGTTTGCCAAGGGCACGCCCACCCGCATCGGCCTGCTCCTGGACCTCTCGCCACGCAGCCTCGAGCGTGTCCTCTACTTCGCCCAGTACGTCGTCACCGCTGTGGACGAAGAGAAGCGCAAGAAGATCCTCGAAGGCATGGAAGAAGAGCTGAAGGGTAAGAACCAAGACACCGGCAAAGATGTGGAGGCCAAGATCGCTGAGGCGGTCAAAGCCAACGAGAAGACCCTCGGTGAACTCCAGGAGAAGCGCAAGGCCATCGAGAAGGAAGTCGATGTCGAGATGAAGGCCGCCGAGAAAGAGATCGAAAAGACGGCCAGCGAGGTCAAGAAAGAGCTTCAGTCCACCATGGGCGAGAAGCCCGAATCGGCCATCGAGTTCTACGGCAAGAATATCGCAGGCAAGTCCTCCAAAGTCGATGCCGATAATCTGGACGTCTTGGCTGCGCGCAAAGAGTCTAAGCTCGCCGAGCTCCGCAAGGAATACTCCGGCATCAAGGATGACCGGACCGAGGATATCGAAGCCCAGATCGATGCGCACAAAGAGACCTACGCTCGCGAGGCGAACAAGATGCGCCGCGAACTGGACGAGAAGCGCCGCCTGGTCGAAGACGAGCGTCAGGCAGCCCTGGGCGAAGTCGAAGAGATCCGCCCCCGCATGCTCCTCCCGGAGAACCGCTATCGCGAGCTCCGCGATAAGTACGGCGACTTCTTCAAGGCCGGCATGGGCGCTGAAGCCGTCCTGGAACTGCTGACAGGGCTCGACCTGGAGAAGCTCCGCGAGTCCCTCGCCGTGGAGATCCACTCCACCTCAGGCCAGCGCCGCAAGAAGGCCACCAAGATGCTCCGCGTCGTCGAGTCTTTCCGCAAGAGCGGCAACGACCCGGCGTGGATGGTTCTTTGCGTCCTCCCAGTGCTCCCGCCCGACCTGCGCCCCATGGTGCAGCTCGATGGCGGCCGCTTCGCCACCAGCGATTTGAACGATCTCTACCGCCGCACCATCAACCGCAACAACCGCCTGCGCCGCCTCCTCGAGCTTGGCGCGCCCGAGATCATCATCCGCAACGAGAAGCGCATGCTCCAAGAGGCTGTGGACGCCCTGATCGATAACGGCCGCCGCGGGCGCGCCATCGAAGGAAGCCACAACCACCGCCTCAAGTCCCTCTCCGATATGCTTCGCGGCAAGCAAGGCCGCTTCCGCCAGAACCTACTGGGCAAGCGCGTCGATTACAGCGGCCGCTCCGTCATCGTCGTCGGCCCGGACCTTAGCCTCAACCAGTGCGGCCTGCCGAAGAAGATGGCCTTGGAGCTCTTCAAGCCTCTGGTCATGCACCGCCTTGTGGCCTTGGGCCTTGCCCACAACATCAAGAGCGCCAAGCGCATGGTGGAGCGCGTGCGGCCTGAGGTCTGGGACGTCTTGGAAGACGTCATCAAGAACCGGCCCGTGCTCCTCAACCGCGCGCCTACGCTGCACCGCTTGGGCATCCAGGCCTTCCAGCCCATCCTCATTGAAGGCAGCGCCATCCAGATCCATCCCCTCGTCTGCGCCGCCTTCAACGCAGACTTCGATGGCGACCAGATGGCCGTCCACGTTCCCCTCTCCCGCGCCGCCGTCATGGAGGCCAAGAAGCTCATGATGAGCACCAACAACATGCTCTCACCCAGCTCCGGCGAGCCTGTGGTGGCCCCCACGCTGGACATGGTCCTCGGCTGCTTCTACCTCACCACCGTCCGCAAGAATGCCAAGGGTGAAGGCCGCAAGTTCACCGCTCCGGAAGATGCTCGCTTCATGTACGACCTTGGCGAGATCGACCTTCAGGCCGAGATCGAGGTTCGCGGCCTGCCCGGAGTCGAAGGCTACCTCAAGACCAGCGTTGGCCGTGTGATCTTCAACCAGATCATCCCCGCCGATTCCAATATGCCGTACCTGAACAAGGTCATGGACAAGCGCGAGCTTAAGGAGACCGTTGGCCTCTGCTACCAGGCCCTTGGCAACGCCGGCACTGCGGCGATGCTCGATGCCGTCAAGAAGCTCGGCTTCCGCTTTGCCACCCAGTCCGGCGCAACCATCGCCATCAACGATATCCAAGTTCCCGAGGCCAAGAAGAAGATCCTGGAAGACGCTGACAAGGAGATCCTTGCCCTGGATAAGCAATTCCAGCGCGGCATCATCACCCAGGATGAGCGCTATCGCGAGGCCGTCAAGATATGGACTCGCGCCTCGGAAGACATGGAGAGAATCATCAAGGAGCGCCTGCCAAGCTACGGCTCCATCTACATGATGGCCGCCTCCGGCGCCAAAGGAAACATCGCCCAGGTCAAGCAGATGGCCGGCATGCGCGGCCTCATGACCGACCCCCGTGGCCGCATCATCGAGCTGCCCATCAAGGCCAGCTTCCGCGAAGGCCTCTCCGTCCTCGAGTACTTCATCTCCACTCACGGTGCGCGCAAGGGCCTTGCCGATACCGCGCTCCGCACCGCGGATAGCGGCTACCTCACCCGCCGCCTCATCGATGTCGCCCAGGACGTGATCGTCCTTGCCGGCGATTGCGCCACCCTGGAAGGCGCCTGGATCAGCGACCGCCCGGACAAGCCCCTCATGGGCAAGTTCGAAGAGCGCATCGTCGGCCGCATGGCCGCTTCGCCTATCGCCAACATCATGACGGGCGAAGTCCTCACCGAGCGCAACCAAGAGGTCACGGAAGTCGCTGCCGAGGCGCTCGTTGCTGCCCTCAAGGAATATCGCGCCAAGCGCCTCAAGAGCGCTCGCGTCCCTGAGGCCGATGCGACGAACATCGTCTCCAGCTGGGTCGAATCAGTCAAATACCTCACCGAGAAGAAGGGCATGTCCGAGGAGGAGGCCAACAACCTCATCGGCGTCGAACATCACCGCGTCTATGTCCGCTCGGCTCTCACGTGCGGCGCAAAGCGCGGCGTCTGCCAGCACTGCTATGGCCGCAGCCTCGCGCGCGGCCGCCTCGTCCAAGAGGGCGAGGCCGTCGGCATCATCGCTGCTCAAAGCATCGGCGAGCCTGGCACCCAGCTCACCATGCGCACCTTCCACACCGGCGGCGTCGCCGGCATCGACATCACCAGCGGTCTCCCCCGCGTCGAAGAGCTTTTCGAGGCCCGCTCCCCCAAGGGCCAGGCCATCGTCGCCGAGATCGACGGCCAGGTGGAGATCCAGGAGTCGGATGACGGCCGCCGCATCTCCATCGTCCACACAGAAACCTATGCCGATGAATACGATATCCCCACTGGCTTCAAGGCGGCCATCACGGATGGCACCATGGTGGAAGTGGGCTCTACCCTTGCCGATAAGGGCAAGAAATCGGAAGAACAGATCACTGCGCGCATCGCCGGCCAGGCCAAAGTCAAAGGCAAGAAGATATCCATCTCCTACGAGGAGAAGGACGAGCGCCACTACGCGCTTCCTGCCGCTGCGCGCCTCATCGTCAAGCCCGGCCAGAACGTTCGCGCCGGGGACCGCGTCACAGAAGGCCCCATCAACCCCCAGGACATCCTGCGCATCCTTGGCCGCGACCAGGTGCAGGAGTACATGGTGGAAGAAGTCCAGAAGGTGTACCGCGCCCAGGGTGTGACGATCAACGATAAGCACATCGAGATCATCGTCCGCCAGATGCTCCGCAAGGTGCGCGTGGACACCCCTGGCGATGCCGACCTCCTTCCCGGCCAGCTCCTTGACCGCTTCGCCTTCGAAGAGGTCAACGCGAAGGTCGTCGCTGAAGGCGGCGAGCCTGCCACGGCCCAGCCTGTCCTCCTCGGCGTCACCAAAGCCTCCCTGAACACGGAAAGCTTCCTCGCCGCTGCCTCCTTCCAGGAGACCACGCGGATCCTCACCGAGGCTGCCGTCAGCGGCGCTGTGGACCACCTCCTTGGCCCCAAGGAGAACGTCATCATCGGCCGCCTGATCCCGGCCCGCTCACGAGAGGTTCAGGCGGAGCTTGCCAAGCCCAGTCCTGCACTCTCCATGCTCGAAGGCACGTTGCAGCCCCTTGGCGAAGGCCTGGATATGAGCCTTGGCAAACTGGCCGAAGAGGCCGCCGCAGCTAGCGATATCGACGACGACATCGATGATGACGACGATGAGGGGGACAACGACCTCCTGGAAGGCAAGGACGCCCGCGTCTTTGAGCCAGAGGAAGACAAGCCCAAAGAGCGCATCTTCGACCCCGAAAAGTAAGGTTAATTGTGCGGGCGGCCCGCCGGGCCGCCCGCACGCTCCACCATGAACGAACTTAGGGAAGAAATACGGCAGCTTCGCGCGCGCATCAACGGCCACCTGGTGCGCCTTTGACCTGGCCGGCAAAGAAAAAGAACTCGAACAGCTAGAGGCGCGCTCCGCCGCTCCCGATTTCTGGTCCTCTCCGGACCAAGCGCGCGTCCTGATGCGCCGCCTCTCCGATCTTCGCGAGACGGCCGCCGTCTGGCGCAAGGTGGAAAAGGACGCCGCCTCCTTTGAGGAGATGCTGGAGCTAGCCGAGGGCGATAAGAGCTTCCAAGCAAACCTGGAACAAGAGGTCGCCGCGTTCACGGCTTCCCTCGACAAGCTCGAGATACAGGTCGCCTTCCAGGGTCCCTACGATAGCCGAAACGCCATCGTCTCCTTCCACGCAGGCGCAGGGGGCACCGAATCCCAGGACTGGGCCCAGATGCTGATGCGCATGATTATGCGCTGGGCGGAACGCCATGGCTTCCAGGCCACCATCCTGGACCTCTCATCCGGAGAGGAGGCCGGCGTCAAGAGCGTCCAGGTGGAGATCAAGGGCAAGTACGCCTACGGCTTCCTCAAGTCGGAGAAAGGCGTCCACCGCCTGGTGCGCCTCTCGCCATTTGATGCCGACCACGCCCGCCATACGTCGTTTGCCCTCATCGAAGTCATGCCCGAGGCAGAGGCAGACGTCGATATCAAGGTCAACCCCAACGACATGCGCATCGATATCTTTCACTCAGGCGGCCACGGCGGCCAGAACGTTCAGAAGGTCGCCACGGCGGTGCGCATCGTCCACATCCCGTCCGGCATCACCGTGAGCGTTCAGAACGAACGCTCACAGCGCCAGAACAAAGAGGCGGCCATGACCATCCTCATGTCGCGCCTCATGCAGTTGGAGTTGTCCAAGCGCGCCGAAAAGCAGGCCGAGATAAAGGGCGAATACGTCCCCGCCGAATGGGGCAACCGCATCCGCAGCTATGTTCTCCACCCATACAAACAGGTGAAGGACCACCGCACCGACTTCGAGACGTCCAACGCCGAAGCCGTCCTCGATGGCGACCTCGATGGCTTCATTACGGCCTTTCTGCGCTCAAGGATCGGCTCTCCCTAGCATGCCGTCTGGACGGTGGGCGAGTGCCTGCAGTCACCTCTGGAACAGACAAAAAGAGAGGCTCCGCATTGCGGAGCCTCTCTTTTTGAGGACCGTTCGGATGTCCCGTTTTTTAGCGCTTCTTCGCTGGCACCGCCGCGCCTATCTTCCCTTCGATGTAGTCTTCCAGGTTCAAGCGCGCAACGCTGTCGGAGAACTGCTTGGGCGGCGACTTCATGAAGTAGGAGGACGGCGCCTCTAGGGGGCCGCCGATGCCGCGATCGAGGGCCAGCTTGGCGCAGCGTATGGCGTCTATAACGACGCCTGCCGAGTTGGGGCTGTCCCACACTTCCAGCTTCAGTTCCAGGTTCAGGGGCACATTGCCGAAGCCGCGCCCCTCCATGCGGATATAGCACCACTTGCGGTCCAGGAGCCACGGGATATGGTCGCTGGGGCCGATGTGGATGCTCTCGGCGGGCAGGGGCACTTCCATCTGTGAGTTGACCGACTGGGTCTTCGAGATCTTCTTGGACTTCAGGCGCTCCCGCTCCAGCATGTTCAGGAAGTCGGTGTTGCCGCCGAAGTTGAGCTGATAGGTGCGGTCCAGGTGGACGGCGCGGTCTCGGAAGAGGCGCGTCAGGACGCGGTGGGTGATGGTGGCGCCTACCTGGGACTTGATGTCGTCGCCGATGATGGGGACGCCGGCCTTCTTGAAGCGCTCCTCCCAGTGGCCGTGGTCGGAGGCGATGAAGACGGGGATGCAGTTGATGACGGCCACTTTCGCAGCCAGGGCCTGCTCCATGTACCACTTGGTGGCGACCTCGGAGCCGACGGGGAGATAGTTGATGACGACGTCCGCCTTGGTTTCGCGGAGCACTTCGGCCACGTCAACGGTAGTGCCTGGGGCCTTCTGGACGATGTCCTCCAGGTACTTGCCGATGCCATCGTGGGTCATGCCGCGCAGGACCTTCACGCCCGTCTTGGGCGCGTCGGCGAACTTGATAGTGTTGTTGGGCTTGGCGTAAATCGCCTCGGCAATATCCTTGCCCACCTTGTTCTTGTCCACGTCAAAAGCGGCGACGAAGTTGATGTCGGAGATGTGGTAGCCGCCGAGGACGGGGTGCATGAGACCTGGGATCTCTTCGTCCGTCGCGGCCTCGCGGTAGTACTGGATGCCTTGCACCAGGGATGAGGCGCAGTTGCCTACGCCGATGATGGCGACGTTGATCTTGCCTCCGGCTTTTCTGCCGGTGGCCTTGCTTGCTGCGGGCATGGATGCTCCTTTGCCCCATCGGGCCTGGGCGGCCTTTTGGGCGATCTCTTTCCGTTCTTCAGGCGACAGGGCAGAGGCTCGGGCAAGACCGCCTTTGGCGGCCCCAAGCTTGGATAGGGACTGGGCGTGGGGGTTCTTCTCGGTAGTCATAGGGGAGTCTCTGCTGACAACCTACCCAGCATACATGGACGGGCAGGCATGAGTCAATGCTTGCCAATTCAGCAAGCATACAAAGCAGGATGCTTGCTGAAAAGAAGGTTCAGGGAGCAAGGAGCAGGGTGCGGGCGGTATGTTGCCGATCTTCTTTATGCCTTTCCGCTTCTGTCTCTTTAGACTTCAACTTTACGCAGACGGTCCGTTCGAGCATCCTGTCCCTTCCGAGGAAGGGTGCGCCTCCAGCCCAAGCGCCCCGATAGGGGGTGCTGTATGGCGGAGTGGCCCCCGGTTGCGCACGGCGACTAACGTCAGCCATGACTGCTCGCGTGTGAGCCTACGGTAGGCGGCCGATTGCATCGGCCCATACATCCTGCTTCCGCCGGAGCGGGCGCAGGAGACGTCTCGCCCGCACCGTTGGCGGGGAGATATTTTGCAGAGCCGGGGTAAGCCCGTCTCTGCAAAGGTGTTCACTTTTTCGCGCCTGCGCTGGCACTGACGTGCCGGAATGCCGGTTTTTGTCCCTGACGCGTTCAGGTTTTTTGTACCGGCAGCCCGTGGACCGTCTGCGTTTTGTGCAGGCTGAGGGCGTATCTCTACATCCCTACAATTTATATTATGAGTACTGTTGTCCAGTGGGGGGTGTTCAGACAGCATTAAACCGCAGATTCCACAGATGATGCAGCTTAGGTGAGGGTAGAGGAGCAGGGAGCAGGGAGCAGGGAGCAGGGAGCAGGGAGAGAATGAAAGGATGCTTGCTCGGCTATGCTTGCTGAACCTGGGTCTTGTATAGGGTTGCGTACCGTCCATGGGGTTTGGCGATAAGGTCAGGGTGCGTCCCTTCTTCCACGAAGCGCCCGTCCTGGAGGACGAGGATGCGGTTCGCATCTTGGATGGTCGAAAGGCGATGTGCGATGGTGAGGACGGCTTTGGAGGAGAACAGTTCCTTGGTTGTTTGCTTGATGAGAAGTTCCGTCTCGGCATCAAGCTGGGACGTTGGTTCGTCGAGAACAATCAAGTCTGCCTTTTTGAGGAGCGCGCGGGCAATGGCCAAACGCTGGCGCTCTCCGCCAGAGAGCCGATAGCCGCGTTCGCCAACAATCGTATCGAGCCCTTTTGGCAAGGCGGCAAGCAATGGGCCAAGGCGAGCGGCGTCGCAGGCGCTCTTCATCTCTAGCTCGCTTGCCTCAGGGTGGACATAGGCTAAGTTGGCCCGTATGGTGTCGTGAAGAACGAAGGTGTCTTGGGTGATTAAAGCGACGTGCCTCGCCAGTTCATGTTCCTGCCAGCTCGTCGTCCTCTTTCCGCAGGCGAAGATTTCGCCTGAGGTGGGGTGATAGAGACTAGCCGCTAGGAAGGCTATCGTGCTTTTCCCTGCTCCTGAGGCTCCGACAACGGCCACCATCTCCCCTTTGCTCACCGAGAAAGAGACATCCTGAAGTATCCATCGGTCGGCTGCATCCCCGCTCGAAGCAGTTTGGGTATAGCCTGGCTGAGAGAGACTGACGATGGCGATCTCTTCCGGGCGCTTGTACTGGAAGGAAACGCCTTTAAAGACGAGCTCCGGCAGAGTTGTATCTATGGGCTCGGCCGCTGATGGAACGGAATTCTCCCTTGCGGTGTCTTTACGTCCCTTGGTCGCTCTCAGGACTTCGAAGACACGGTCGAATGCAAAAGCGGCGCGAGCAGCCTCCCATCGCAGACCGCCTAACGCGGTAATCGGAGCTTGGACGAGACGAACATAGAGCAAGAAGAGCACCAGCGTTCCGAGGGTTATCTCGCCTTTAGTAACAAGCCATGCGCCTATGACGAAGACCAGACTCGCGACGACACCGAAGGTGAGTTCAAAGGCAGCATTGGCGCGGGCAAAGTAGCTGGCCAGCGTTGTCGAAACGCTCCGCAGTCTTTCTGTGACTGCGCCAAAGCGTGTGATCTCCCCCTCAACCTGTCCTGACTGTCTCGCCAGCGTCATGCCGGGTGTGCTGAAAAATGATTCGGCAGCGGTGTTGACGTCCGTGCTGGTTCCGTACTGGTTCCTGAGCAGGTCGTTGATGCGTTGCTCCGTTCTGCTCACTGGCCTGAAAACGAATGGGATGACAAGCAGAATGAGCGCGAGCCGGATGTCTATCACCATCAGAATGATGACGGCTCCAACGAGTGTGACCAGGTTGGCGATGATTGCCACCAGCACCCGAGTGAAGAGAGGTTCAGTGCCGGAGACATCGGTGGTGAGCCGTGCGCTCGCCGCGCCGCCTCTTAACGTGGTGAAGAACTCCAACGGCATCCCCGCCAGGCCACGGTACATCTGCATCTGTAAATCGCGGATGACATTTCGCCCCAAAGCAGCTGCGCGGTGGGAGTAGACGTATGTCAAGCCAACGGTCGCAAGGGGTAGAAAGGCCACCGCAAGCACAAGGGGCATGATGTCTCCGAAGGACTGTCCAGCGATGAGGTCGTCAATGACCTTCCTGTAAATGAGGGGCTGCACCAGAGGGACTAACGTTGCCGTAGTGATCAGAACCCCAAGGAGCACCACGCTCATGCGGTAGGGACGGATCGTCAAAAGGATTGCTTCGCGCAGAGGCCTGTTCCGTAATAGGCTCTCGGGCCTCTTCCCAATTTGCTGAGGTGAAACCATTGTCATATCGTCCCCTCCTCCACTTTGATCTACGAAAAAGGCCTCCCGTTTGTGGGGGAGGCCTTTCGAAAATCCTGCCGACTTGCTGAACTGCTCTAGGTCGCCCCCAACGTCGTTTGTCCCTGGTCAATGACCATGGCCGGGTGATGTGTAATCGAAAGGTTGGAGCGACGATTCAGGGTTCGCATATTGGCGAAGATAGTAGCACTCGTTCGGCGGCAGGGCAACTCCCTCACCTTCCGAGCGGACTCGGGTTCCTCTCCCGCGTAGCTCGCGGACGAGCACTGGGAGAGGGACAAGAGATCACAAAATCACGCCTTTGCCCTTCAGCTTCTCCAGGTCGTCCCAGGAGTAGCCGCTTTCCAGGAGGACTTCTTCGGTGTGCTGGCCGAGCAGGGGCGCTTGGGAGTGGATGGCCGAGGGCGTATCGCTGAATTGCATAGGCGCGGTGACGAGGGCCACTTCGCCGGCTTCGGGATGATCGAGCTTGTGGAAGTAGCCGTTCACCCATGCTTGCTCGTCCTTGGTGCAGTCGAGGATCGTCT
>CAMAVV010000006.1 GCA_945861815.1 Thermoflexus hugenholtzii JAD2 | reverse complement strand
TCTCGCCTTGAACTCTGCCGAATGATTCCGGCGGGGACGTCTGCTCATCTCTCGCTCCTTTTTCCGATGGCGCTATCATGCCATCTTTAGGCAGCGATTCCACTTATCCCCGCTGTACAGATTTCCGGAACCACCTCTGCCGGTGTGATACCGAGGCAATTTGCCTATCCACTGAGGCTTTAGTCCGTACATTCTGCGCACCGACACGTTCCACCAGCGACCAAGGGAAGCGTTCATAAATAAGAAATTCGGCCTGTTTAGATTCAAGAATGTCCGAGTCTTTGAAGTCATTGCTGTTGACAGCATCCCAATTTATCCCGCCAAGACCTTCAAGGGTAGAATCAAATTCAACGTACGCAGTACTGGCATTTCGGAGGCTATATGCCCAAATAACGCTGTGTTTCTCAGCCCACGCAATCGTGTTGTGCAAATCGCATTCGAGATGAATTATGGGTTCCTGACCACCTCTGTAATTCAGTTCAGGATGATCGGCCCGATGTATGACATATAACATCACGGACCTAGGGCAAAAATTAAATGGGACGTATTGCCCTACTGCCGTATTCGGGTGGCATTTAACGGGTGAGGCAAGTCGCCGTTTTTTAATCTTGGACATCCCGATATCTGCTTGGGGTCCGCCTCGATTGTTCATGTTTGCATGAGAGTATAACGCACCATCGACCAGAATTCGCCGGAGATTCTCCATATGAGTTATATGGTAGATTTTGGGCCTAGCTGGTGGATTACTCAAATGGAGAGGCTCCATGCGCACTTTCCAGATGTAAAACTAGCATAGTCGCCGCCCACGAAGCAAGAAGCGGTTGGCACAGATTTATGTGACTTTTCTGAACATCCAGCGGAGATAGTTTATTCGGCTAACAAGTAGATATCCAGCGCTGTCGCGTACATTACGGCTGTCGATAACAGCGCGTGTAGGCCAACCTTCGAGAAACCTCTAAAGCGATGCGGCTGTAGTCGTCGGCATTCTCTCAAGCGAGATTTCACGCGCTGTAATCCTGACCGCTTCGTGTAGAGCACCTTCTATTCCCTCGACCCGAAGGGACAAATTGCAGGGGCCTGCCTACAACTTCAGCAGGCCTGCCACCCTTCGATAGGACTCTCCGAAGATACGGAGTCTGTGACAGGGCAACGAGCGGAGCGCCTCTCTATAGTTTTAGGAGAGAGGCCACTTCTCTCAGGTGGAAGTCGGCATCACCAAAAAGCACTTCCCCGGCCTTGGCGCGGCGGAAGTAGAGTTGCAGATCGTGGTCGTCGACGTAGGCGATGCCAGCGTGGATCTGCTGGGCCTCGCGGGCGACGCGGCGATAGGCGTCGCTGAGCCAGGCCTTGGCCTGTGAGATTTCCAATGCGTTTTGCTGTTTGGCGTCTTGCTTCCAGGCGGCGTAGTAGGTGAGGTAGCGCGCGGTATCGACGTCGGTGGCCATGTCGGCGCACTTGTGCTGGATGGCCTGGAAGCTGCCGATGGGCCTGCCGAACTGGATGCGCTGTTTGGCGTAGGCGACGGTCATATCCAGCGCCTGCTGCGCGCCGCCGACCATCTGGGCGCACATGGCGAGAGCGCCGCGGCGTAGGTATGCGCGGACCAGGGGCCAGCCTTTGTGGAGCGGGCCGAGAAGGGCGTCGTCCGGCACGATGACATTGTCGAAGCGGACCTCGGCTTGGGCCTCGCCGCCGAAGCTGGCGAGCGGCGCGCGAGTGATGCTGGGAGAGGTTGCGTCCACCACAAAGAGGGAGATGCCTGCGGGGCCTTTGCCTGGTTTGGTGCGTGCGGCGACGATGAAATGGTCGGCGGAGAGGCCGTCGAGGACGAAGAGTTTTGTGCCGGAGAGTCGCCAGGGAGGAACGGAAGCCCCCTCTCCTCTCAGTGCGCTCGGCTCTCGCTTACTGAGTTCCTCTCCCTCAAGGGGCGAGGAAAGGTTGGCGGTCAGTTGGACGTCATCCGGGGCGTAGGAGGCGTCGGATTCGCAGAGGGCGACGGCGACGATGGCGCTGCCGTTAGCGATGGCGGGGAGAAGGCGTTCTTTTTGGGCGTCGGAGCCGGCCTTGAGGAGAAGGTCGCCGGAGAGGACGACGGAGGAGAGGAAGGGGCTGACGATGGCGGCGCGGCCCATCTCTTCCAGCAGGGCCACGAGGTCGAGGAAGCTTCCATTTGCGCCGCCGTATTTCTCGGGGAAGGGGAGGCCGAGCCAGCCGAGGGAGGCTATCTTGCGCCAGAGGTCGGGGTCCTGGCGAGCGGGCGTCTTTTCCAGTTGCTTTACTTTGGCGGGAGGGGACTCGCGGGCGAAGAAGTCGCGGGCGGTTTTTCGGAGGAGCTCTTGGGATTCGGACCAGTCGAGGTTCATGTCAGCGACCCCCTCCCCGGCCCTCCCCCTGAGAAGGGGAGGGTGGAGGAGCAGAGGGAAGGTTTATCCACTGAGAACACTGAACTCACTGAACGGATGTGAGGAACGATGTGGAGATGGGGAATGCTCATCGTGGCAGGCCGAGGCCGCGCTGGGCGATGATGTTGCGCATAAGCTCGCTGGAGCCGCCGCCGAAGGTGGGCATGACGGCGTAGCGATAGCGATAGTTGATGAGGCCGTCGAGGGCGGCGTGGGGCGCGCCATCAGGCAGGAGGCCGAAGAGGCCGGCGATCTGCATGCCGGCGTTGCTGAGGCGCTGCTGGAACTCCGTCGCGAACATCTTGAGCATCGAGGCCTCGTAGTTCGGGATGCGGTTCCGGCCGATCATCCAGGCGGCGCGGACGGCGAGGAGCTTCATGGCGCTCATCTCGATGGAGAGGGCGGCGACGCGCTTCCGAACCTCGGGATGCTTGGAAAGGGGCTTGCCGCCGCGCATGGTCCCTTTGCAATAGCGCACCAGCTCGTCGAACTCGTACTCCAAGCGGCCCCAGGGGAAGAGGGCGATGCGCTCGAAGTCAAGGGCGGCGGCGGCGTAGTACCAGCCCCTGTTCACCTCGCCGACGAGGCGGCTGGCGGGGACGCGCACGTTGTCCCAGTAGGTGATGTTGGTGCGATAGCCCGCCAGGGTGATGAGAGGCTGGACGGAGATGCCCGGCGTCTTCATATCCACCAGGAACATCGAGATGCCTTTGTGCTTGGGCACCGACTGGTCGGTGCGCGCGGCGAGCCAGCAATAGTCGGAGCGGTCTGCGCCGCTGGTGAATATCTTCTGCCCGTTGATGACCCAGTCGTCGCCGTCGCGGTCGGCGCGGGTCTGGAGGGAGGCGAGGTCGGAGCCGGCGTTTGGCTCGGTGTAGCCGAGGCAGAAGGTCACCTCGCCACGGGCGATCATGGGAAGAAAGGTCTGCTTCTGCTCCTCGGTGCCGAAGTGGATGAGAGTCGGCCCGACGACGGACATGCCGGTCTGGCCCGGGCTGACGTGAAAGTAGGATAGCTCCCAGGCGTAGAGGAGCTGTTCGATGGCGGGCTTCGCCTGGCCGCCGTACTCCTTGGGCCAAGAGACGGCCATCCACTTCTTCTCGATGAGCTTCTTGATGAAGTCGCGCTGAAAGGCCTGGCCGGACTCGGATTCTATCTGGCCCAGCATGCGGCTCTTGATGTCCGTCGGGACCTCCTTCGTCAGGAAGTCGTGAAGCTCTTTCTGGAAGCGGCGCTCTTGCTTGGAATAGGCGAAGTCCATGGGGGCGAGGATAGCATATGAAACGGGGCGAGGGGGCAGGAAAGGAACGTAGGAATCCAGGAAGTCAGGAACGTAGGGAGGAGGAGCGAGGGAAGAGAAGGAGGATTATCCACCGAGGATGCTGAACACACTGAAAAGACAGCGGATGGTCCGCTGTGAAACTTTAAGCGGGTTAGTCCTGGGGGCGCTTTTTGTTTGTCCTGTAGAGGAGAAAGGCGCCGCCGATGAGAATGACGATGACGGCGAGCCATATCGCCACGCCGCCAGCGCCGCCGCCTACCGACTGGATGACCGTAATCTCGCCGTCAACGGTGCCGACGCCATGGATGCTTTCCACAGCAATGGTGTAGCGCCACGTGCCGGGCCTGTCCAATGTGATGGGGTATTCGTAAAACTCCGGGAAGGCTCTGAGCTGAGGGAACTCGACGCGGCCAGCCTCGGTGCCGTCAGGGCGCACGCCGATGAAGATGATATCGAGGTCGCCGTCCAAGGTCTTTTGCGTTGCGGCGCTGAGGACGCGGACGGTGAATCGTGTGCCTAACCCTGCCGTTGGCGTTTTGATGCGGGTGACGACGGTGATGTCATAGGGGCCGCTGACGGCGCGTGCCGCTTGGTTCGTGAGATCGGGGGCAGGGGTTTGGGCGTGAGCGAGGGCGGGAAGAATGAAGACGCAGGCGATGGCAATATATAGGAATGCGCGCGCGAGGAGAGGGGCGAGAGGCGTTCGGGGTGAAGCGGGCACGAGGTTAGCGCGCCGCGGGACGGAAGCGATGGAGGGTGACGCCGTCGCTGACCTTTTCGAAGGTGACTTCCAGCGGCATGCCGATGCGCAAGTCCTCGTTCTTGCAGTCAACGATATTGCTAATCATCCGCACACCCTCTTTGAGCTCGACGAGGATGACGGGGTAGGGAACTTTGTCCTTGAATGCCGGGAGCGTCGGCGGGTGGATGATAGTCCAGCTATAGAGCGTCGCCTTGCCGCTGGCCTTCTCCCACGCAAAGGCTTCGGAAGTGCAGTCCGGGCAGGCGGGGCGGGCGTAGAAGCGGGCCTTGCCGCAGGCGGCGCAGCGCTGGATAAGGAGCTCATGGCGGTTGCAGCCCTCCCAGAAGGGGGCGCTTTCATGATCGAAGGCGGGGACGGGGATAGGAACATCGGGCATAGGTGTTCACCAGAAGAGAGGGCTAGGGGGAATTCTAGGTTCCTCGCATCGCCTGTGTCAATGAGATTGTTTACCTCTTTGGTTGAGAATGTTGACACCCTGAACAGAGCACCCGTAGTATTGGAGTTGAGGCCTGTACCGTAAAGTCGGGCCTTATGTTAAGAAAGGTGGTAGCCTACCGTGTGGAACCCGATCAGCGCACTCGTGGCGCTGTTCACCGGGGGTTCGAAGCGGAAGAGCGAGGCAGCCAGACAAGAAGCCGAACAGGTTATCAAGGAGGCGGAGGCACGCCAAGCCGAGATAATCAGAGAAGCAAAGGCTGAGATAAGCAAGACCCGCGCTGAGGCGGAGACGGAACACAAAGAACGACGGAACGAGATACAACGCCAAGAGCGCAGGATCACGCAAAAGGAAGACAACCTCGACCGCAAGCTCGAAACCCTGGACCGCCGCGAGAAACAGTTACAAGACAAAGAAAAAGGAATCGACGAGGTTCGCCTGCAGGCAGAAGAGGCGAAGAAGAAGCAAGTCACCGAGCTGGAGCGAGTGGCAGGCCTGACGAAGGAAGAGGCCCTGGCCCATCTGCTCACGAAGGTGGACGACGAGCTGGAGCATGAGCGGTCGAAGAAGATCTTCGACCACGAACAGAAGATCCGCGAGGAAGCGGATATGAAGGCGCGGAAGGCGATTGCCCTCGCCATCCAACGCCTCACCAGCGATGTCGTCTCGGAATCCACGGTCACCGTGGTGCAGATCCCGAGCGACGACATGAAGGGACGCCTGATAGGCCGCGAGGGGCGCAATATCCGCGCCCTGGAACAGGCGACGGGCGTGGACCTGATCATCGACGACACGCCGGAGGCAGTGACGCTGTCCTGCTACGACCCCATCCGCCGCGAAGTGGCGCGGGTCGCCCTCACCAAGCTGCTGTTGGACGGGCGCATCCACCCGGCGCGCATCGAAGAGATGGTGACCAAGGCCAAGACGGAAGTGGAAGAGGATGTGCGGAAGGCGGGCGAACAGGCCGTCTTAGAGGCGGGCGTTCTCGGCCTGAGCCGTGAAGTCGTCGCCCTGCTTGGGCGGCTGAAGTTCCGGACCAGCTACGGGCAGAACGTGCTGAAGCACAGCATCGAAGTTTCACACCTTGCCGGAATCATGGCCTCGGAGATCGGCGCGAATATCCAGGTGTGCAAGGCCGGGGCGCTGCTCCACGACCTTGGCAAGGCGCTGACGCATGAGATCGAAGGCGGCCATGCTGAGATCGGCGGCGAGATCGCGCGGAAGTACGGCATCAAGGCGGAGATCGCGGCAGCCATCGAAGACCATCACGTGGACGACCGCGTGAACGTGGAGGCCTTCCTGGTCGCGGCCGCAGACGCCATCAGCGGCGCACGCCCTGGGGCGCGGCGCGATACGGCGGAGCTGTACGTGAAGCGCTTGCAGGACCTTGAGGCGGCGGCGAATGGTTTCGAGGGTGTCGAGAAGTCGTTCGCGATCCAGGCGGGGCGCGAGGTGCGCATCCTGGTGAAACCGGAGCGCGTGGACGATTTGAGCGCCGCCAAGCTGGCGCACGACGTTGCGAAGAAGATTCAAGACACGCTGGTCTACCCGGGCCAGATCAAGGTGACGGTGGTGCGGGAGACGCGCTCGGTCAGCTACGCGAAGTAGGGAACGAGGAACAAGGGTTAGGAATTAGGAAGCAGAATAAAGAACGGCCCCGATGTAACTCGGGGCCGTTCTTTTTTTGTTCCCTTCCGCTCCTGATGCGGAGGGGGTATACTGATTCGAGATGCGCACCTGTTGACAGCAGGGTATTTTTGGGCCTGAAATGGCCCGACAGAACGGGGCTTCATGCGAGTACTGATGGTGGGGGATGTTGTGGGCAAGCCCGGGCTCAAGGCCGTTCGGGAGTTCGTCCCGAAGCTGCGGACGGAGCTTAAGCTGGACCTAGTCATCGCCAACGGCGAAAACACAGCGAACGGCATTGGGATGACGCCGGACACGGTGCAGGACCTGTACGGCTCAGGCGTGGACGTCATCACGTCGGGGAATCACGCCTGGAGCAAGCGAGAGATCATCCCGTACCCGGAGAGCGAGCTGCCCCTTATCCGCCCGATGAATTATCCGCCCGGTGTGCCAGGGCACGGCTATACCTTTTGCAAGGGCGCGCTTGTTGTGAATATCATGGGCAGGGTCTTCATGCCATCGGTGGACGACCCCTTTCGCGCGCTGGATGGATTGCTGGAAGAGGTGGGGCACCGCACGAAGGTCGTCATCGTCGATGCGCACACAGAGGCGACATCGGAGATAGGGGCGCTTGGCTGGTACTTCGACGGGCGCGTCTCGGCGGTGCTGGGGACGCACACGCACATCGGCACCACGGATGGGCGCGTGCTGCCAAAGGGGACTGCCTTTATCTCAGACATCGGCATGGCGGGCCCGCGGGACTCGGTGATCGGCAATGTGCCGGAAGATGTGCTGAAGCGATTCATGACGCAGCTCTACTCGCCACTTGGCGTCGCCGATGGGCCGGTGATCTTCAGCTCGGTGCTGCTGGATATCGATGCAAACACCGGGAAGGCGAAGAGCATCCAGCGGATAGACAGGGAGGCTCCCTAAGGTGGCTGACGTAGACCTGCACATGCACTCAACGTATTCCGACGGCACGCTGAAGCCGGCGGAGTTGATAGAGAAGATCGGGAAGACGGCGCTCAAGATTATCGCCCTCACGGACCACGACACAACGCAGGGGATAGACGAGGCGCTCCAGGCGGCGAAGCGCTACCCGAAGCTCACGATCATCCCCGGCGTAGAGATCAGCACGGAGATCGAAGGGGGCGAAGTCCACATCCTGGCCTACTACGTGAACCGCGACGACGCCGCGTTCCAAAAGGAGCTCGAACAGTTCCGCGCGACGCGATACGAGCGCGGCCAGAAGATGGTGGAGAAGCTGGCGGAGCTGCGGATGCCGCTCTCCTGGAAGCGGGTGCTGGAGATCGCGGGCGACGGCTCGGTGGGCAGGCCCCACGTGGCGCGTGCGCTGATCGAGAAGGGATATGTCGCGTCGCACCAAGAGGCCTTCGACAAATATCTCGCCAAGGGCTGTCCCGCCTATGTGGAGAGAGACAAGATGACGCCGGAGCAGGCCATCGAACTGGCGTTGCGCAACGGCGCGCTGCCGGTGCTGGCGCACCCGGTCTATGTGAAAGGCGTCGAGAAGATCGTGCCGTCGCTGAAGGCGGCGGGACTCATCGGCATGGAGGTCTATTACTCCACGTACAGCGAGGCGGATACGGCGCGTTTCAAGATGCTTGCCGACCAGCATGGCCTTCTGCCCTGCGGCGGCAGCGACTATCACGGCAACGGTTACGCCGGTGAAGTGGAGCCTGGGCTTGTGGGGCCGCCTATGTCGACCGCAGAGAAACTGAGGGCGATGAAGGCCGCGAAGGCCAGAGGGTAGAGGCACCCTCACCTCTCGTTCCGGTGCCGCACACGGAATCTTCAACTATCGCGAGGTCGCTTCGGCAGACTCAGCGCAAGCTCTCTCCCATCAAGGGAGAGGGGGTAGTTCGAGGACATAGATACAGCGATGCTTGATAGCCAGAAGATACAGGAAATCATTCCGCACCGGCCACCGTTTCTCCTCATCGATCGCATCCTTGAGGTAACGCCCGGTGTACGCGCCGTCGGGATAAAGACCTTCACTATAAACGAACCGTTCTTCGCAGGGCATTTCCCAGGGAATCCCATCGTGCCGGGGGTGCTGATGGTGGAGGCGCTGGCCCAGGTAGGGTGCGTGGCGATCCTCACGCCGCCGGAGAACAAGGGAAAGCTGGTCTACTTCGCGGGGATAGACGTGCGCTTCAAGGCGCCGGTCCGCCCCGGCGACATGCTACGCCTTGAGGTGACGCTGACGAACATCCGGGGGCGCATCGGCAAGGGCGCGGCGAAGGCGCTGGTTGGCGAGAACGCAGTTGTTGAGGGCGAGTTGACCTTTGCCATCGTAGACCCGCCGCAGGCGAAGGCGTAAGAGGCAGAGCGCAGCGTGGCAACCTCGATCCTTCTCATCGCCGCCGCCTACTTCTTCTGCTCGATCCCCACGGCCTATCTCCTGGCCAAGATACTCAAGGGCATCGATCTCCGAACGTATGGGAGCGGCTCTGTCACGGGCTCCAACGCAGGGCAGGCCCTTGGCAAGTGGGCCGTTGTGGCCGTCGGCATCCTCGACATCTTGAAGGGTGCCGGCCCTGTGTGGGCAGCGCAGTATCTCGACGAATCGCGCTCCGTGCAGATGCTGGCCGGCATCGCAGGGGTCGCCGGGCACAACTGGTCGGCCTATCTTGGATTCCAGGGCGGGCGCGGCATGGCCGTGGTCATCGGCGTGATGCTGGCCATCGCACAGCTTGAGCTTCTGCTCTTCATCATCATCGCCATCTTCGGCATCGCCTTCATCGGGAATATCCCGCTGGTGATGGGCTTTTCTATGGCGATGGCTCCTCTGTGGGCCTATCTTTTCGATGAAGAGGCGCCCGTTATCTGGGGACTCTGCATCATCGTCCTGCTGGTCATCGTGAAGCGGCTCACAGGGAACTGGACGCCGCTGCCGCGAAACGGGGGAGGCAAGGTGCTCCTCAACCGGTTCTTGTACGACCGGGATACGAAAGAGCGGCAGGCATGGGTGCAGCGCACGGCCGTGGATAACCGAGCGGCCACGCAGGAGACGAAGTAGCGATGGAGATGCGATGCGCTAACCATCCTGAGGTGGAGACACGGGTTTCCTGCAACAAATGCGGGAAGTTGATCTGTTTCCGCTGCATGATCTCGACGCCGGTGGGCCATCGCTGCCGCGATTGCGCGAAGGTGCGCCCGAACCCACTGACACAGGTTTCGGCGGGGCTGTATGCAAAGGTCGTTGGCGCGGCGGCGCTCGGCGCGCTCGCGGGGGCGTTTGCCTGGGGCTTTGCGAAAAGCACCAACCTTTTCGGATTCTTTTCAGTCATCATCGCGCTTGGCATAGGCTATGCGCTCGGGGCGCTGATAAGCCGGGTCTCGAATCGCAAGCAGGCGACGAGTATGGGCGTGATCGCAGGTGTGGCAACGGCGGCAGCCTACGTCTTTGGCAATGTCCTCGGCCTCATCTTCCGGTTCGATGTTCCCAACTCCTTCGCCGTTGAGCATGCCCTCGACTTCAGGCCATGGGGAGCGCTGTGGAGCTGGCTCTCCATGATCCTCTCCATCGCAATGGCCTACACGCGGGCGCGGCAGTAGATTCACTTTGCAGCCCGATACATCTGGGCTACAATAGCCGCGCTCCTGGGGGAGGGATTGAGGTACGAGGATCGGGGATCGAGGGACAGGGAGCAAGGTACAGAGAACAAGGAAGTGCGGCATGGCTGACATAGACGGCGGGCATCTCGTCGCGAAGGCGCTGAAGGCCGAAGGCGTCGAATACATCTTCACGCTGAACGGCGGGCATATCTATGGCATCTACGAAGGGTGCGCCGACGAGGGCATCAAGATCATCGATGTGCGCCACGAGCAGGTGGCAGGGCACGCCGCAGAGGGCTGGTCGCGGGTGACGCGCAAGCCGGGAGTCGCCGTGGTGACGGCAGGGCCTGGAGTCACGGACACGGTGACGGCTGTGGCGAACGCCTTCCAAGCGCCGAGCCCCATGGTCGTCATCGGCGGCAACAGCGGCATACGGTCGCTGCTCTCCGGCGGCTTGCAGGAGTTCGACAGCGTCACGATGATGCGCTCCGTCACCAAGTGGTCGAACCAGTGCGCAGACACGGCGCGCATCCCTGACTTTGTCGCAACGGCCTTCCGCCATGCGACGACGCCGAAGGTGGGGCCAGCGTATATCGAGATACCGATCGACATCCTTGGCGGGCGCGTCCCGATGGAGAAGGTTGAGTTTCCCAAGCAGTATCGGACGAAGGCGCGCATGCCAGGGGATCCCGGCTATATCCAGGAGGCGGCGAAGCTCATCGCGAAGGCGAAGCGGCCCGTCATCATGGCAGGCAGCGACGTCTGGTGGTGCGATGCGGCGGGGGAGCTTCGCGAACTTGTCGAGCGGATGAAGGCCCCGGTCTTCCTCAACGGCATGGGGCGCGGCAGCATCCCTGCGACCCATCCGCAACTCGGCGCGCAGTCACGCAGGTTCGCGCTCACGCAGACCGACGCGCTTGTGCTCATCGGCACCACGATGGACTTCCGCCTCAGCTTCGGCAAGCCGAACCTGGTCCATCCTGAGGCGAAGATTGTGCATATCATGAGCGACGGCACGGAGATCGGGCGGAACCGCGCCATCGAAGTAGGCATCGTCGGCGACTCGAAGCTGATCCTCCGCGAGATACTCAACGAATTGCCGCGAGCCGGCCACGAGCCGAACGGCGACTGGCTCGATAAGGTGATGACGGAGGAGCGCGGCTATAAAGAAGGGGACCAGGCGCTGCGGAAGAACGACGCGACGCCGATCCATCCGATGCGCCTTGTGGCGGAGATCGACCAATACCTCGATAAGGATGCCACGGTGATAGGCGATGGCGGCGATATCGTGACCTTTGGCGCGCGGGCCATCGGCATCCACCAGCCGGGCCACTGGCTGGACCCAGGGCAGTTCGGCTGTCTGGGCGTCGGCACGGGATTCGCCATCGCGGCGCAACTGGGGCGACCGGGCAAACAAGTGCTGCTGCTGAACGGCGACGGCGGCTGGGGCCTGAACGGCATGGATATGGAGACGATGGTGCGCTTCAAGCTGCCTGTGGTCTCGGTGATTTCCAACAATGGAGGCTGGGGCCAGACGATCCATGGCGTGAAGAAGATGTATGGACGGGCGCTTGGGTGCGACCTTTCCCAGGCGACGCGCTATGACAAGATCGTCGAGGCGATGGGCGGCCATGGCGAATTGGTGGAGCGGCCGGAGCAGATCAGGCCGGCGCTGGACAGAGCGTTCAAGTCGGGCTTGCCTGCGTGCCTCAACGTCATTACCGACCCGAACATCGGGTACGGCGAGATGCCGGGACGCTCGCAGAAGCGCATCTACTAAAGAATCTGACCGAGGGCGCGCAGCCGCACGCCCCTACATGGAAACTATGCCGTATGCGTTGTTGGATGGCGTCCGTATCTATTACGAGGTGACGGGCGACGGGCATCCGGTCGTTGTTCTCCACGGCCACGCGCTAGACCATCGCGCTTGGCGATACCAGGTTGAGGCGATCTCGCAAACGTACACCGTCGTCACCTTCGATATGCGCGGGCATGGGAAGTCGGAGGCGCCGGCCACGGGCTATTTGACGCAGCACTACTCGAGGGACCTGTACGCGCTTGTTCGGCATCTCGGCATGACCAAGCCGTCGATCGTGGGCCATTCGATGGGCGGCAATATCGCAATCGACTATGCGCTGACACACCCTGATGCAATCACCACGCTGACCGTCGTTGACTCAGGCCTCGATGGGTTCGAGCGCGATGAAGCGTTCCTGGCGAAGATGAAGAAGCGCCGGGAGGTCATGCGACGAGAGGGCATCGGCGACAAGCTCATCGGAGCGTCGCTCCGCAGCGACGCATTCGCGGGAGTCCGCCATAAGCCCGAGCTGATGCAGCTTTCCAGGGAGATGCTGAGCGGGTGGACGGGGGCGAGCTGGAAGGATGCGACGGTCTATCCGCATCCTGAAAAGTGGGCGATGGAGCGATTGCAAGATATCAACGTGCCCACGCTTGTGGTTGTCGGCGAGAGGGATGGCGGGCGGTTTCAGCGAATCGCAAATCTGCTTGCGTCGAAGATATGTGTTGTTCGCAAGGCGACGCTTGCAAATGTGGGGCACATGCCGCAGTTAGAGGACCCGGAAGCGTTCAACGATACGCTGCTGGATTTCCTCGGAGGCGCGATCGGGAAGGCGCTGATATAGGATAGGAAGTCCGGAACTTGGGACGTGAGGAATACAGGGAGGTAGAAAGAAGAGGAGAGACGTTAGCGGGTGGCGGCGAGAATGGCAGCGGCGGTGATGAACCAGCCGAGGATGTTGATGATGAGTGGCGTATCGGTCAGGAATATCTCTTCAGGACTGCCACCCAGGTTCTTTTTGTGGATGAGATAGAGATAGCGGAAGATGCCGAACATTACGAAGGGAATCGTCAGCATCATGGCGTCGTTCTCGGGCAGGTTTTCGGCGGTGAAGGTGTAGAGGGCGTAGGCGACGAGGGTGGCCGGGGCGACGACGGCAACGAACTGGTCGAGAAGGGCCACCGAGTATTCCTTGAGGACAGGCCGGTGCGTCTCTCCTGATGTTTCAAGGGTCGCCATCTCGTTGCGCCGTTTGCCAAAGGAGATGAGGAGCGCGCCCAGGCTCGTCATGATATAGAGCCAGGGAGAGATGGGCACATCGATGGCGAGGGCGCCAGCCGCCGCGCGCAAGACAAAGCCGCCAGCGACGGCCATGACGTCCACAATAACGATGTCCTTCAGCCAAATGCTGTAGCTAACGGTCAACGCTAGGTAGACGATAGCAACATACCCAAAGTCAGCGTTGATGAAGAAGGAGAGGGCAAGGCCGATAGCCGCAAGGGCTGCCGCCCCGGCAAGAGCGATCTTGTGGTGCAGACGGCCAGAGGCCATCGGCCGGTTTTGTTTCTTGGGATGGAGGCGGTCTTCCTCCAGGTCAAAGTAGTCGTTGATGATGTAGGTGACGCCGGAGAGGAGGGAGAAGGCGACGAAGCCGAGGGTCGCCCAGCCGAAGAGGGAGAGCTCGCCGCTGAAGTCGTCGGCGACGTGGTCGCCGAGGGTGAAGAAGAAGGCGAGGTAGAGGAGAAGGTTCTTGGCCCACTGGCGCGGGCGCAAGGCGAGGAAGAGATGCCAGAGCTGGCTGAGAGGGTTCATGGGCTATAAGGGGCAAACCGCAGATTACACAGATTACGCAGATAGGAAAAGGAAAGTTTGTCCACCGAGAGCACAGAGACCACTGAAAAGAGAATGTGCGGAGGATAGAGAGAAAGCGGAAAAGGTTGCTTCGGGCTGTTCATAGGTGCATACAATACGCAGGCGAGGGGAATACCGCAAGGGAAGGTGGGAGGATGGGGTCGGAGGATCAAGGAGCTTAGGAAGTCAGGAACTTGGGAAGTTAGGAAAGTGGGGAGATGAAGAAAGAGAAGAAACGCATCGACGTGCTGCTTGTCGAGCGGGGAATGGCGGAGAGCCGGGAGAAGGCGAAGCGGCTGCTGATGGCGGGGCAGGTGCGCATCGGCACGCAGGTGATAGACAAGGCAGGGGCGATGGTGGCAGTGGATGCCAGCCTAACAGTGGAGCGCGGGCTGCCGTATGTGAGCCGGGGCGGGCTGAAGCTCGAACGAGCGCTCGATGAGTTCACGATTGACGTGCGCGGCAAGGTGGCGCTGGACGTAGGCGCATCGACGGGTGGCTTCACGGATTGTCTTTTGCAGCGCGGCGCAGCGAAGGTCTATGCCGTTGACGTCGGGACAGCCCAGCTGCATTACAAGCTGCGCAAAGACCCGCGCGTCGTCTGCATGGAGGGCGTCAATGCGCACTATGACTTCGAGCTGCCTGAGGCAGTTGGGGTTGTGACGGCAGATGTGTCGTTCATCTCGCTGACAAAGGTTCTGCCCCAGGCGCTGAAGCACCTTTCGCCGGGTGGCACACTGGTCTGCCTGGTGAAGCCGCAGTTCGAGGCGGGGCGTGAGCAGGTAGGCAGGGGAGGCATCGTGAAGGACCCGCGCGTCCACGGCCAAGTGCTGGGCGACTTCCTTGTGTGGGCTATTGGCCAGGGGTTGAGCTTTCGCGGGGCGACGCCCTCGCCTATCGAAGGGGACAAGGGCAACCGGGAGTTTTTGGTGGCCTTCGAAAAGCCGTTTGGGGGTTAGCCGAGCCTACCTCGAAAGTCCGTTAATGAACCGGGGTTCACGCGAATAATCACCCTCTCCTCTCGGGCTGCGCTCGAGTTCCTCTCCCATCGAGGGAGAGGAGGATCGGCAGAACCCGCTCTTAAACAAAGCCAGGATAGGCCCCCGGCTCTTTCGCTACAAGATAAGCAGATTTTTGCATTGACCGCCAGGGAAGGCGTGACTATACTGAGTGTGCGTTCGTCGCACCCGCTCGTATTCCCGATCCGCACAGCTCCTCAAAGGGGTAAGGTTGCTGGACAACCTGAAAGAAAGTTGCGGAGTCTTCGGAGTCTACGCCCCCGGCGAAGACGTATCTCGCATTACCTTCTTCGGCATCTTTGCCTTGCAGCATCGCGGGCAGGAGAGCGCCGGGATCGCCACCGCCGACGGCGGGAAGCTCAACCTGCACACGCGCATGGGCTTGGTGTCGCAGGTCTTCGAAGAAGACGACCTTGAGCGACTGAAGGGCCACATCGCGATAGGCCACACGCGCTATTCGACGACAGGCTCCAGCCGCATCATCAACGCCCAGCCGATTTTGGTGAAAGGCCCCTGGGGGCCGATGGCGCTGGCGCACAACGGCAACATCGTGAACGCCATGGAGCTGCGCGCCGACCTCGAACGGCAAGGGGCGGAGTTCCAGACGACGACGGACTCGGAGGCGATCGCGTGGATGATCGCCTTCGCTCCTGGGAAGACGTGGCAGGAGCGCTTGCGCTACGCGATGGCGCGTATCAAGGGCGCGTACAGCCTGACGATTCTCACACCGGATACGCTGATTGGCGTGCGGGACCCGCTGGGCGTACGGCCCCTTTGCTTCGGGCGGCTCAACGGCGGCTGGGTGATCGCTTCTGAAACGTGCGCCTTGGAGCACCTTGGCGCGCAGGTGGAGCGCGACGTTCGCCCCGGCGAAGTGCTTATCATCGACAGCCAAGGCTTGCAGACGTTCAACGGCGCAACCTCGGAACGCCGCGCAGGGTGCGTCTTCGAGCTGATTTATTTCGCGCGCCCGGACAGCCGCATCGACGGCAATCTCGTCTATCAATCGCGAGAGACGATGGGCGCGCGGCTCGCCATCGAGCATCCCGTCGAAGCCGATATCGTCACCGGGATTCCCGATTCGGCGGTTGCGGCGGGCCTTGGCTACGCGCGCCAGGCGAACATCCCCTACAGCCAAGTGCTCACAAAGAACCGCTATGTGGGCAGGACGTTCATCCAGCCTGACCAGCGCCTGCGCGACCTGGGCGTACGCCTGAAGTTCAACACGCTGCCGGAGATCATCAAGGGCAAGCGCGTGGTGCTTGTGGACGATAGCATCGTGCGGGGGACGACGACGCCGCACATCGTGAGCATCTTGCGTAAAGCGGGCGCGGCCGAAGTGCACATGCGCGTCTGCGCGCCGCCCATCCGGTGGTCGTGCCACTTCGGCGTCGACATGGCGACGAGGTCGGAGCTGATCGCGGCGCAGAAATCGGTGGAAGAGATCAGGGTGAAGATCGGCGCAGATTCGCTCGGCTACCTCAGCGTCGATGGCCTGGCGGCATCGGTCGGCGGCGACGATAAAACGACGTTCTGCAATGCCTGTTTCACCGGCCGCTATCCGATCCCCGTCCAACTTGAACTCGATAAATTTGCCTTAGAAACCGTGTAGAGGTCCCGTTGCACTCCTCCGCTGACTCCGCCAAGCAGCAGTATGCGGCGGCTGGCGTCGATATCGATGCCGCCGAGCGCGCTAAGCAGCTTATCAAACCGCTCGCGCGCTCCACGGCCCGGCCCGGCTATATGTCGGACATCGGCTTCTTCGGCGCGTTCTTCCAGGTGCAAGGCTACAAAGAGCCGATCCTTGTCTCCAGCACCGATTCCGTCGGCACGAAGGTGCTCATCGCGATCCAGATGGGGAAGCTGGACACGGTCGGCAAAGACATCGTCAACCATTGCGTCAACGATATCTTCGTCGGCGGCGCAGACCCGCTCTTCTTCCTCGACTACATCGGCTTAGGCCACCTGGTACCAGAGGAAGTCGAGCAGATCGTGAAGGGCCTCGCGGAGGCGTGCAAGGAGAGCAATTGCGCGCTTATCGGCGGGGAGACTGCGCAGATGCCTGCGCTTTACAAGCCCGGCGACTTCGACCTTGTCGGCTTCATCGTAGGCGCGGTGGAGAAGAGCGGCATCATCGACGGCTCGAAAATCACGGCGGGCGACGCGATCATCGGCATCCCTTCGAGCGGGCTGCACACAAACGGCTACTCGCTGGCGCGTCGCGTCTTGAACACAGAAGGCAACCCAAAGGCTCTCTCGACGCGCCACGCCGACCTTGGGCGCACACTGGGCGAAGCGCTGCTGGAGCCGCACCGCTCCTATTACCACGCGGTGAAGCCGGTGATCCAGCATGTGAAAGGCATGGCGCACATCACGGGCGGAGGGCTTCCCGGCAATGTGCCGCGCGTTCTGCCGAAGGGTGTCGCCGCGACGTTCGACCGCGCAGCCTGGGTCATCCCGCCGCTCTTCCGCATGATTCAAAAGGCGGGCGCGGTGAACGACGAAGAGATGTTCAAGGTCTTCAATATGGGCATCGGCATGACGGTCTTCTGCGCGCCGCAGGAGGCACGAACAATCACTGACAAGATCCCGGATGCCAGAATCATCGGGCGCGCAGTGGCACAGAGCGACTCGCGGCGCGTTATCATCAACCATCCCGCATAGGGCAAAAGGTTCACCATGAAAGCGATCATCAGCGTTTCCGATAAACGCGGCCTCGTTCCATTCGTCCAGGGGTTGCACGGCCTAGGCCTGGAGATGTACAGCACCGGCGGCACCAAGAAGTCGCTGCAAGAGGCGGGGCTGACGGTGCACGGCATAAGCGACCTGACGGGCTTCCCGGAGATACTCGACGGGCGGGTGAAGACGCTGCACCCGAAGGTGCACGGCGGCTTGCTGGCGAAGCGCGACAACCCGGCGCACGCGAAGGAGCTGAAGGCGAATGCCATCGACCACATCGATATGGTGGTGGTGAACCTGTACCCCTTTGTACAAACGGTGAGCAAGCCGGGGGTGACGTTAGACGATGCGCTGGAGAATATCGACATCGGCGGGCCGACGCTGATACGAGCCGCTGCAAAGAATTTCCCGGCTGTACTGGTTGTCGTCGACCCTGAGGACTACGGCTGGGTGCAAGAGAAGTTGAAGTCGGGAGGGGTTTCCCAGGAAGAACGCCGGAAGCTGGCGCAGAAGGCCTTTCAGCACGTGGCGCTCTACGACACGGCAATCGCGGGCTACCTGCGCGGAGACGGCGACCCGTTCACCCAGGAGCTCACCATTGGCCTGACGCGACTGCAGAGCCTGCGCTATGGCGAGAACCCGCATCAGAAGGCGGCCTTTTACCGGGAGGCGCTGAGCGGCGACGGCACCATCGCCAGCGCGAAGCAGCTTCATGGGAAAGAGCTTTCGTACAACAATATCTTGGATGCCGACGCCGCGTGGAATGCCGCGCGCGACTTCACCGAGCCGACGGTGGCGGTTATCAAGCACACGAACCCCTGCGGCCTGGCTTCGCACAACGACCTTGCCGAGGCCTACCGGCGCGCCTACGCAGGCGATACAGTCTCGGCGTTCGGCGGCATCGTGGCGCTCAACCGCGAGGTGGACATGGCGACGGCAGAGGAGATTCGCAAGATTTTTTATGAGATTGTGATCGCGCCTGGGTATAAGCCCGACGCGCTCGCATTACTACAAAAGAAGAAAGACCTGCGCATCCTGCAAGTGCCCCTGCCGCAGGGGAAGATTGCCGCGGGCTTGGACTTCCGCAGAGTGACGGGCGGGATGCTGGCACAGGGCTACGATGACATCGCGGAGGATGCAAAGACGTGGAAGGTGGTCACGAAGCGGCAGCCGACGTCTCAGGAACTCGAGCAGCTGGCCTTTGCCTGGAAGGTCGTGAAGCACGTGAAGTCGAACGCGATCGTGCTGGTGAAGGACAAATCGCTGGCGGGCATGGGCGCAGGACAACCGAACCGGGTGGTGAGCGTTCACCTGGCGTTACGGGCGGCTGGCGAGAAGGCAAAGGGCTCTGTCCTTGCCTCCGACGCCTTCTTTCCTTTCCCGGACGGCCCCGCGATGGCGCTGGAGGGTGGCATTACGGCAATCGCCCAGCCCGGCGGCTCCATACGGGATGAAGAAGTGATTCAGGCGGCCGATAAGGCGGGCGCGACGATGCTCTTTACAGGTGTGCGGCACTTCAGGCATTAGAGGATGGGTACAGGGAGCGAGGAGCAAGGTTCAGGGTTTGCCGGGGCGAGCGGATAGCGAGATTCAATAGGGTGAGGCGCAGCCCGCTGTGTGGAATCATTTTCGCCCAGCGCCCAAGCGGGTCTATAATTAGAGATTCATGAAGACTCTTGTCCGGCTTCTGAGCTTTCTGCGTCCCAACAAGCGGCTCGTCGCCCTGGCGTTTGTCAGCCTTTTCGGCTCGACGATCCTGTCGCTTGCCGTGCCGCGCATCCTTGGCACCTCCATCGACGAGGTTGTGGAGCGCGGCACGTTCAGCTACCTGGCCTATGCGGGCCTGGTCATCATTGGGATCGCCATCGCCCGTGGCCTCTTCGCCTATTTTGAAAGCTACTATCGAGAGGCGCTCTCCCAGAGGGTGGCCTACGATATCCGCAACGCCCTCTACGATAAGCTCCAGCGCCTCAGCTTCGCCTATCACGACAAGCAGCAGACGGGCCAGCTGATGTCGCGGGCGACGGCGGACGTGGAAAACGTGCGCTGGTTCGTGAACATGGGCGTGGTGCGGTTGGTCTACCTTGTCTTGCTGGTCGCCGCCATCGCCGGCATCCTTTTGAGCATCGATTGGGCCTTGGCCCTGATGTGTCTCAGCTTTCTGCCCATCGTCACGATCCGGGGAGTGAACATCTCGCGCAAGCTGCGGGCGGTGTGGAACCGCGCCCAGGAGCGCACGGGAGAGCTGGGGACGCTCATGCAGGAGAGTATGGTGGGCATCAAGGTGGTGAAGGCGTTCCACCGCGCGGAGTACGAAGAGAAGAAGTTTTCGGCGAAGTCGCAGGAGCTTTCGGACGAGAACCTGCTGGCGGTGCGGGTGCAGGCGAGCAACACGCCGCTGATGAACTTCCTCTTCACCGGCCTCATCGGGCTGATGCTCTGGTACGGCGGCCATCAGATCATCGATGGGAAGCTGACGCCCGGCGACCTGACGCAGTTCATCTTGTATATGGCGATGCTGCAGATGCCTGTGCGCATCACCGGCTTCCTCATCAATCTTGTCGCGCGGGCGATCTCCTCCGGCGACCGCATCTTCGATATCCTGGACGCGAAGTCGCCGGTAGAGGAGAAGCCAGGGGCGATAGAACTGAAGAACGTGAAGGGGCGTGTTGCCTTCGATAACGTGGCATTCGACTATGAGGAAACGGCGCCGCTGCTGCGAGAGGTCTCGTTCGAAGCGAAACCGGGCCAGGTTATCGCGCTCCTGGGGGCCACCGGCTCCGGAAAGACGACGCTGGTCCAGCTTCTCCCGCGCTTCTACGACGTGACCGGGGGGCGCATCACGATAGACGGCACAGACGTGCGCGACGCGACGCTGGAGTCACTTCGGCAAGCCGTCGGCGTTGTGCAGCAGGATGTCTTCCTCTTCTCAGCGACGGTGCGCGACAACATCGCCTACGGGGCGCACAAGGCGAACCAGGAACAGGTGGAGTGGGCGGCGAAGATCGCGCAGTTGCACGATTTCATCATGAGCCTGCCGAACGGCTACGGCACCTGGGTGGGCGAGCGAGGCATCA